>NZ_JBXWSG010000031.1:0-38301 GCF_059613305.1 Ruegeria sp. BHSB056
GTTTCAAGTGGGCCTTCGGCCTTGTACTGCGATTGTCCCCACAGGATCAGACCGCCCACCAGAAACAGGCCGACCACCAGGATGGTCAGCGCATTCGAAGCGATGGCCCGCCACATTTAACTGACCTTTCCGAAGATCACGCTGGCGTTGGTTCCACCAAACCCGAACGAGTTCGACAGCGCCACATTGATTTCACGCTCGCGCTTGGCGTTGGGGGCAAGATCAATCAGAGTTTCAACTGCCGGGTTGTCCAAGTTGATTGTTGGCGGTGCGACCTGATCGCGGATCGCCAGGATTGAGAAAATCGCCTCAATCGCGCCTGCAGCACCCAGCAAGTGACCGGTTGCCGACTTGGTCGAACTCATCGTCGCATTCCCTGCATGCTCGCCCAACAGACGCTCAACCGCGCCCAGTTCGATCGTGTCCGCCATGGTCGAGGTGCCATGCGCGTTGATGTAATCCAGGTCTTTCGGCTCCAGCCCGGCGCTGCGCAACGCGGCTCTCATGGAGCGTTCGGCCCCGTCGCCATCCTCGGACGGGGCGGTGATGTGATAGGCGTCGCCCGACATACCATAGCCCAGCACCTCTGCGTAGATCTTGGCACCACGCGCCTTGGCGTGTTCGTAATCTTCCAGAACCACGATGCCGGCACCCTCGCCCATCACGAAACCGTCACGGTCCACGTCATAGGGTCGGCTGGCAGCCTTGGGATTATCTGCGTATTTGGTCGACAGCGCCTTACATGCGTTGAACCCGGCAATACCGATCTCGCAGATGCAGCCCTCGCCACCACCTGCCACCATGACATCCGCGTCACCCGCCCGGATGATGCGGCTGGCGTCGCCGATTGCGTGCGCACCAGTTGAACATGCGGTCACGACCGAGTGGTTCGGCCCTTTGAACCCGTGACGGATTGATACCTGACCCGAGGCCAGGTTGATCAGAGCGCCCGGAATAAAGAACGGCGATACCCGACGCGGACCCTTGTCGCGGATCAGGTTCGCAGTATTGGCAATCGATCCCAGACCACCAATGCCCGAGCCGATCAGAACACCGGTACGCAAGCGCGATTCTTCGTCTTCCGGCAACCAGCCTGCATCCTTACAGGCCATTTCAGCGGCTGCGATAGAATACAGGATAAAGTCTTCGATCTTGCGCTGCTCTTTCAGCGGCATCCAGTCATCGGGATTGAAGGTTCCGTTGGTTCCGTCGCCGCGCGGCACCTCGCAGGCGTAGGTCGTTGCGACCCCGCTTGCCTCTGCATCGAAATGCGTGATTGGACCTGCGCCGGACTCTCCGTCCAGCAGCCGCGACCAGGTTTCCTCGACCCCGCTGGCCAAAGGAGTGACCAATCCAAGACCGGTTACAACGACTCTGCGCATGAAGTGCCTCTTGCCTGCTTCCTCTTATGAGAACCGCTCATACCCCGGCCCGGGGTGCGGGGGCAAGAGCAACGGTTCTTTCCGCCCTGGCGTCCTGCCGCCGATTTCCCAAGGAAACCGGAAATTCGGCGCTTGTCAAAAACCGCCCCTTCGCGCGTCCAGCCGAAAGGGCGGAGTTGCTTACTGAAACTGCGCGACCGGCTCGTGGGCCGATTTGGCAGTTTCAAGTGCTTTGGCCAAGTCCAGTGTCTTGCGGAACAACGCACGCCCGACAATCGCACCCGAGATATTGGGGATGTATGCCAGCCGCGAGATATCGTCTGCTGTGCGCACGACACCGCTGGCAATCACCGGGGTACGCGAGTGGTTTGCCAGCCGCGAAATCAGACCAAGCTGTGCCTCGACATCTTCCATGTCACTGTCGATGTCGGTTACCACGATAGCGGCAAAGGGCGCATCGCCGAACGCATCAATAAAGGCTTCGGGCGTGAATGCACTTTGGCTGCGCCAGCCGTCAGTCATGACAAGGCCTTGCCACACATCAACCGACAGCACGATCTGATCCGGGTAAAGCTTGGCCAGTTCCTTGACCAGGTTCGGTTCGCGCGCGGCCAGCGTGCCAACCACAACGCGGCCCGCGCCCTTGTCGATCCAGCGCTCAATCTGTTCGCGCGTGCGCATGCCACCCGCCAACTGCACCGGAATCTCGGCCTTGCGAATGATATCTTCGACCAGCTGCGCGTTGGTATCCTTGCCCTCGATCGCGTCGAAATCCGTCAGGTGCATCCATTCGGCACCCGCCTCTGCCCAGCTCCGTGCGGTTTCTACCGGATTCACGTGCCAGATCATCGCATCATCCAGACGACCTTTGTCCAGTGAGACACACCGGCCGTTCTGCAGTTCCATCGTGGGGTAAATCCTCATGAGCTCGGTCCTCCGCTCAATCGTTTTGAAATCCCCGGCACCATACAACTGGAATGCCCGCCCGAAATCTCCGGGATCGGCACAGTTTGGCCATTTTGCGGCATACTGATTAAGTGGCGAATTTACGCGCGGGCTGGCGGTCCGTTGCGCCTTAACAAATGCACCGGGGTTTCATTATACACCCCTTCCCGCATCAGAACATAGCCAAGCTTTTTGGCGAGTTTCTGCGAAGACGCGTTCGATGCGTTTATCATCGCGACCAACGGTCCGGGAATCACCCGGTCAAACCAGTCATGCGCAGCCTTGGCGGCCTCGTATCCCAATCCCTGCCCTTGTGCTTCGGGGACCAGTACCCACCCTGCCTCGGGGAAGCCGTCGAAATCCTCGCCCATGCGTCGGTTGCTATAGAAGAATCCGGCTTGCCCGATCAGCGTACGATTCGATTGCTGCATTACGCCCCACTGACCAAAACCGGCCATCTGCCAATGCCCCGCATTACGCAAGAACGAATCCCACGCTTCGCCACGCGATCGGGGAGAACCGCCGATATGCTGCACTACGCAAGGGTTACGCCAGATTTCCGCGAACCGGTCAAAATCCTCTGGGCGCATGGCGCACAGCGTCAAACGCGCGGTATTTATCATCGGAGTGGATCTTATCATGCCCTGTCCACTTTGAGTTTTGCCTCAGTAGAAACAGTGCGCAGGCCACAATAGCCGCGCAAGCCCGAAATTCGGGCAGGCATAAAAAAACGGCGCCCCCGTTGCCCGGAAGCGCCGATTTTGATCAGAAAGAAACGCTTAGGACGCTTCGCTGATGAACTTGACGGCGTCGCCAAAGGTCTGGATGGTCTCGGCTGCGTCATCGGGGATCTCGATGCCGAACTCTTCTTCGAAGGCCATGACCAGCTCAACAGTGTCCAGGCTGTCTGCGCCCAGATCGTCGATGAAGGACGCGTTTTCCACGACTTTATCTTCTTCAACACCCAGGTGCTCAACAACGATCTTCTTAACGCGATCTGCGACGTCGCTCATGTCTATTCCTCATTCCTTTACAGGGCGGTCCGCCCGATTCTGCCCTTGCCCGCACGGGTTGGCTTTGGTTTGCCCGTTTTGGGCGGTTTCGGTCCCGGCGAACCGGGAAATAGAAGGCCGACCTGAACGACCGGCCCCGCATAGATGCGCCGCCTATAGCATAGTCGACGCAAGAGGCAAACGCTTTCGCACTCGCCCCTGTCGCGCTCACAACATGGCCATACCGCCATTCACATGCAAGGTGCTTCCGGTAACATAGCCCGCTTCGGGGCTGGAAAGATACAGAACCGCAGCTGCAATTTCTTCCGGATCGCCCATGCGCCCGGCCGGAACCTTGAGCAACAGACCCTTTTTCTGTTCCTCGGTCAGTTTCTCGGTCATTGCCGTCGTGATAAATCCAGGTGCCACGGCGTTCACAGTAATTCCGCGGGTCGCGACTTCGTGGGCCAAAGCCTTGGAAAATCCGATCATACCGGCCTTCGACGCTGCATAGTTCGCCTGCCCCGGATTGCCGATTGCGGCCACAACGGACGAGACATTGACGATCCGGCCCCAGCGCGCCTTCATCATGCCCCGGATCACCCCTTTGCACAGTTTCATGGTCGAGGTCATGTTCACGTCAATGACGCTTTGCCATTCTTCATCAGACATGCGCATGAACAGGTTGTCGCGCGTGATTCCGGCGTTGTTTACAAGAATGTCCACCGATCCCATCGCCTCGACCGCTTGCTTTGGCAACGCTTCAACGGCTTCCGGGTCACTCAGATTGCAGGGCAGAACATGCGCGCGTTCACCCAGTTCGTCGGCCAGAGCCTGAAGCGGTTCAACGCGTGTACCGGACAACCCAACCGTTGCACCTGCGCCATGCAACGCCCGTGCGATGTGGCCTCCGATACCGCCCGAAGCACCGGTGATCAGCGCATTCTTACCTGTTAAATCAAACATTCGGTTTCCCTCTTGCTGCGTCGGTTACAACGCGAATTGAGCTTACGATTCGGCCTGAATGGCCTTCTGGACGTCTTCCGGTGTACCCACAGCCTTGCCCGCGATTTCGCGATCGATCTTGCGGATCATACCGGACAGCGCTTTGCCAGCGCCGATTTCCCATGTTTCAGTCACGCCTTGAGCCGCCATATATTGCACGCTTTCCCGCCAGCGAACCGAACCCGTCACTTGCTCGACCAGCAATTGACGGATCAGATCCGGGTCGCTGACAGCCTCGGCGCGCACATTGGCCACCAAAGGTACGACAGGGGCCTTAATTTCGACGGCAGCAAGCGCTTCTGCCATTACATCAGCAGCAGGTTTCATCAGCGCACAGTGAAATGGAGCACTTACCGGCAACATAACGGCACGTTTTGCACCTTTTTCCTTGGCGATCTCGGCAGCGCGTTCGACAGCCGCTTTTGAACCCGACACGACGACCTGCGTGGGATCGTTGTCATTTGCGGCCTGACAGACCTCGCCCTGTGCGGCTTCTTCCGCCACGGCGCGCACGGCCTCCAGATCCAGCCCCAGAATAGCGGCCATGGCCCCCTCGCCCACGGGTACGGCGCTTTGCATGGCCTGACCACGGGTGCGCAACAGACGCGCAGTATCTGCAACAGACAAGGCACCCGCTGCGGCCAGAGCCGAGTATTCACCCAGTGAATGCCCCGCCACAAAAGCCGCCTTGCTGACAGATACGCCTTCGGCTTCCAAAGCGCGCATGGCTGCCATCGACGTTGCCATCAACGCGGGTTGCGCATTCTGGGTCAGTGTCAGGTCAGCAATATCGCCGTCCCAGATCAGGCTGCTCAACTTCTCGCCCAACGCGTCGTCCACCTCATCGAAAATGGCCTGAGCCGCCGGGTAGGCCTCAGCCAGAGCTTTGCCCATACCTATGGTCTGGGCGCCTTGCCCCGGGAAAACGAACGCGAGTGTCATTGCAACCTCATGGATGGCGTCAGGTTGCGGCGGGGTGTAAACTGACTGACCGTCTGGCACAAGCATTGCTTGCTTTCTGCATTCTGGCACCTTTTGTGTGCACCCGCGCTCACTTGTGTCTGTTTCATCCGGCTTTACCTTGGGCACACACAAGAATCCCGGAGCGCGCGACATATGCAATCGACCAATTCCTTTTCAAGCTACGGCAGCATCGCAAAGACGTTTCATTGGCTGACCGCGTTGCTGATCTTCACGGCTTTGCCCCTCGGCTGGGTCGCAGATAATCTGGCGCATGCGGTGCTGCACTCGGCAACGGCCCCTACCGAGTTGGAAATTGCCCGTGCGGCGCGCGTGTTCTCATTGCATAAAACCGTGGGGGTTACCGTGTTCTTCGTGGCATTGGCCCGCATTCTTTGGGCGTTCACGCAAACCAAGCCCGGCCTTCTGAATGCTGACAACAAGCCCGAAGCCTTTGCCGCTGAAACCGTCCACTGGCTGCTTTACGGTTCGCTGGTCCTTGTGCCGCTGACCGGCTGGATTCACCACGCCGCGACCGAAGGCTTTGCCCCAATCCTTTGGCCCTTCGGCCAAAACCTGCCTTTTGTACCGAAATCCACCGCCGTGGCCGAGGTTACAGGAGTTCTGCATTGGCTTTTCATGTGGGTTCTGGTTGTTTCCCTTGTCCTACACGTTGCAGGTGCGCTGAAACATCACGTCATCGACAAGGACGGCACATTGCGCCGGATGTTACCGGGCCTGTCTGATGTGCCGGAACCACCACATCAAACCCATTCACTGACTCCAGCCGTCGCCGCATTGGTGGTCTGGGGTGTCGTCGTCACCGGAGGCTGGGCAACGGGTAAGCTTACCCCTAACGTAAGTGAAGCACCGGATGTCCAACTGGCCGAGGTTCAATCCGAATGGCAGGTTCAGAACGGCACGCTGTCGATTACGATTTCGCAACTGAACAGCCCCGTCACGGGTACGTTCTCTGACTGGACGGCCGCAATTACTTTTGACGAACCCACAGAGCCGGGCCCGGCAGGATCTGTCGATGTCACGATAGGCATCGGCTCGCTTAGTCTTGGAACCGTAACCGATCAGGCCATGGGACCGGATTTCTTCGACAACGCCCGGTTCCCGACTGCTCAGTTCAAGGCCGACCTTTATAAAACCGAAAATGGGTACGAGGCGCGCGGTCCGCTTACAATTCGCGACCAGTCGATCGATGTCGTTTTGCCCTTCTCACTGGATCTTCAGGGCGACACGGCCACCATGGCGGGCACAACCGAACTTAACCGGTTGGAGTTTGATGTAGGCACATCGCAGCCTACCGAAGACTCGCTGGGCTTTACCGTCGCAGTATCCGTAGAACTCACAGCGGCACGCGGTCAGTAAGGCAAAAAAAACGCCGGTGATTTGATCACCGGCGTTTTTCTGTTCGTGATTCTGTGATTACTCGGCTTTTTGTGCCTCGACCGAAATCTGGATTTGCACTTCGTCGCTGACAAACGGTGCAAACTGACCCAGGTCGAATTCGCTGCGGACAAGCGTTGTTGTCGCGTTGAAACCAGCCCAGGGCTGATTTGCCATCGGGTGGGTGTCAGCCTTGTTGAGCTTTGCGTCCAGAACAACCGATTTGGTCACACCGTTCATCGTCAGATCGCCGGTGATGTTCGCGGTGTTTTCACCAGTCACCTCAATTCCTGTCGAGGTAAAGGTGATCAAATCCCCTTCGGCCGCGCCAAAGAAATCCTCGGTCATGAAGTGATCTTCACGGGGTTTCCAGCCGGTAAACATCTCCAAAACGGGCATCGACACACTCACGCTCGAAGCGGCGGGGTTATCTTGGTCGAACATGATCTCGCCTTCAAAGCCGGAAAACATGCCAGTCGTGGTTGAAAACCCAAGGTGGTCATAGCTGAAAATGACTTGGCTGTGGCTGGGATCCAACACGTATTTCTCGGCGCTGGCGAATGCCGTTGTCGCTGATACGGCCAATGCAGCAGCAAGAAGGGTGGATTTCATATCAATCTCCGCGGTTTTGTGAATGCAGTCCGTCAGGACTGCTTGAATACAAAATGTGCCGCCCAAGGGCGGCACACAACCTTTTTTGATTCACAACTTCTGTTCTTTTTTGAACAGAATAAAAATCAACCGAAAATTGTTACGCTTTTGCTGAGCTGCCCTTTCAGCGCCCGGCTGACATCCGCCGATTCAAGTGGCAGCTTCATCAAAAGACTGCCGTCCACGTCAAACAGGTGAACTTCATTCTCTTCAAAACGCGCCCCACCCAGCGAGTCATAGCTGCGGCGCAGGACAGTCTGAGGGCGTCCGTCTTCGTTCTTTTGCAACACCCGGACTTCTCGGCGGATCGGGTCGAAATAGGCGTCAGGGCGCGGGTCGAAAACCTCGATTGTCAACAAGGCGACGCCAACGACCAGAAACAGCATGGATGCCGCCATCTTGATCGGCCAAACATCTGCGCCAACGACCGATCCGGGCATCAACCACATTGAAAACGCGGAAACGATCAAAAACGCCCCGACCATCCGAGCCAGTATCAGGCGGGCCTTCCAGTTCGGTGCAAATGTGATCATTACCGGCACCGAATTCTCAAAGCGCGAGCCGGCAACGTTTTCCTGATATGCGTTTGTGTTAGTAGCGGTCATAACGCGTCACCCTTTTAAGGTTACTTTCGAAATTCTGTTGGTCCGGTTGATGCCCGGTATGCAAAACAACTTTGAGCCGAAAAGCGTCAGCAATTGGGCGACCCAAAGGAATTTGGGCGGCGTCTCAGAGGCATGTGTGGCAGGGCTTGCCCTTGCGGCTCAGACGTGTATACGGGGCCATCCTTCGCAGTCGTATGAATCGCGCAGCCTCTCGTGGCAGGGTCGCGAAGGAACGTTTGGCCCCGCCTATGAAATGCGCCTTGATATAAACAGGAGTGCACATGCCACTGTATGAGCATGTAATGATCGCGCGTCAGGATCTGTCCAACGCGCAGGCGGAAAGCCTCGTCGAACATTTCGGCACCGTTCTGGCTGACAACGGCGGCAAGCTGGTTGACAGCGAGTACTGGGGCGTCAAGACGATGGCCTACAAGATCAACAAAAACCGCAAGGGCCACTATGCCTTTCTGAAAACCGATGCCCCCTCGGGCGCGGTACAGGAAATGGAACGCCTGATGCGTCTGCATGAAGATGTCATGCGCGTTCTGACCATCAAGGTCGACGGCCACGAAGATGGTCCGTCGGTTCAGATGCAGAAGCGCGACGAACGTGGCGAACGCCGCGAGCGCCGCTGATCAACGCCTGAGAAAAGGACTATAACCCATGGCCGCAAAACCATTTTTCCGCCGCCGCAAGGTCTGCCCGTTCTCGGGTGAAAATGCGCCGAAAATCGACTACAAAGACACCCGTCTGCTGCAGCGCTATATCTCTGAGCGTGGCAAGATCGTGCCTTCGCGCATCACGGCCGTTTCGGCGAAAAAGCAGCGTGAACTGGCCCGTGCAATCAAGCGCGCCCGCTTCCTCGCCCTGCTGCCCTACGCTGTGAAGTAAGGAGAGACTGACATGCAAGTTATCCTGCTGGAACGCGTTGCGAAACTGGGTCAGATGGGCGACGTCGTTGACGTCAAGCCTGGCTACGCCCGCAACTTCCTGCTGCCCCAAGGCAAAGCCCTGAGCGCATCGGACGCCAACATCGCGTCGTTCGAAGCCCAGAAAGCGCAGCTTGAGGCCCGCAACCTGGAAACCAAGAAAGAAGCTGAGGCCCTGGCTGAAAAACTGGACGGTCAGCAGTTCGTCGTGATTCGCTCGGCATCGGATGCCGGCGCTCTGTACGGTTCGGTCACCCCGCGTGACGCCGCTGACGCCGCAACCGAAGCAGGTTTCACCGTCGACAAGAAACAGATCATCCTGATCGCCCCGATCAAGGAACTGGGTCTGCACACTGTCGCAGTGAAACTGCACCCCGAGGTTGAAGTCGAAATCAAAATGAACGTGGCCCGTTCGGCAGAAGAAGCTGAACTGCAGGCTTCGGGCAAATCGATTCAGGAACTGGCTGCTGAAGAAGAAGCCGCTGCTGAATTCGAGATCGCCGAACTGTTCGACGACATCGGCTCGGCCGCTTCGGATGATGATGACATGGTTGCCGACGCAGCACCGGTTGAAGAAGACGAAGCGAAAGCCTGATCCGGCTGCTTGTGAGCACTTTAAAGGCCGCGCCAAAGCGCGGCCTTTTCTTTTTTCCCTGTGTGTTCACAGGTCGTACCGGCAAGTTTCAGCCCATTTTCCGGGGTAAGCTTGAAGGCTGATTGTCGATCCGTATCATCACCGCCGAAACTCAGAGGACCGAAAAATGCTTGTATTTCTGCGCCAAAGTTTTCTGGCACTGTTTCTATTTGTGTCGTTGGTTGCCTGCGGGGCAGACCAGGTCTCCAAGGCGGGCACGCCACATTTTGACCCGCCGCTCCACCCGAATGAAACGCCCGAGCTGAGAGCTTCGATCAACAGATGGGCGGACCATTACGAGATTCCGCGGGAGCTGGTTCACAAGCTGGCCATTCGTGAAAGCACCCACCGACCATGGGCCGTCAACCAGCCCTATTACGGTCTTCTACAGGTCCTGCCCGCCACGGCGCGCTCGATGGGTTATTCCGGAAAAGCCGAAGGTTTGCTTGACGCGGACACCAACCTTGAATTTGCGGGAAGGTACCTGCGCGGAGCCTGGCTGTTGGCCGACGGGGATCAACGCAGGGCTATTTTCTTGTACGCCAAAGGTTACTATCCAGAGGCAAAAGCCAAGGGAATGCTGGTCGAAACTGGCTTGAGACCTGCACCCTGACGGTCATTCGCGTCAGAAATCGACCAAAATCAGCACTTGAGAGTGAATAGTGACAAAAATGCTCTATTGGTTGTCGCAATATGCTGTATTGCACAGACAATTAAGACCTCTCCTTGTCATGTTTAGAAAAGTATGGTGTTCTGACTTGGTGAGGTAAACGGGTTCCACTCTGTGTAATACGCATGCTCGACGACACCATCGGGCGGCAAGATGGGCCACAGCTGGTAGGCGCCACATGGAAATTGTCGATCTGAGCACTCTGCCGGATTCTGAAGTTCGATATACCGAATTTCTAAGGCAAATCTGTGAGAAGCATGACATGGATCATGCTGCCTATGCTGGTATGAACCCAGCAGCTGGAACAGTGGCTGGCTTTGTCACCTATGACGACGCCTGGAATGAGCACTACCAGAAACAGGGTCTGATCATGATCGATCCGACCATCCACATGGCCCGCCGCAGTATTGCGCCGGTGGACTGGAGCCGTCTTGAAAGAAGTCCAGACTTTCAACGCGTGTTCCGGGATGCTCATGATTTTGGCTTGCCCAGTCAGGGTGTTACGATCCCGGTACGCGGCCCTTACGGTGATATTGGCCTGCTGAGCGCTACCCGAAATTGCAGCAAGGAAGAGTGGCGCAAGCTTTACACAAACTTTATCGGCGATTTGCAGGCCATGGCCGTGCACATCCACGACAACGTTGTGTCCTCGGATCAGCTGACCGGCGCACTATATCATCCGACATTGTCCTCTCGCGAAGCGGAAATCCTGCAATGGGTCGCTGCAGGTAAGTCGCAGCAGGATATTGGCGATATTTTGTCTATTTCGCACCGAACCGTAGAAGTACACTTGCGTTCTAGCCGGGAAAAGCTTAGTGCGCTGACCACCCCGCAGGCCGTAGGGCGGGCTATCGCGATCGGGCTTATTACCCCGGGATAAACAAAAAAATCCCCAAATTTCGCCAAAATACGGGAATCCCCCAATAGAAAAATCTTTCGAGAGCGGTAACGTCAGTATTACCGAACAACCACTCGAAGGGGGAAGAAATGATCATCGTGGTAGATGGCCTGAACAGACACATGTTCAGCGAAGTTCTTGACGAAATGTTCGAGTTGAGAGCGCGTGTTTTTGGCGGACGTCTTGGATGGGACGTAAAGATCGAAGACGGCAAGGAAATTGATGAATTCGATCATCTGGACCCGGCATACGTAATCGGACTCGACGACGGGGGGAATGTCGTCGCAGCCGTGCGTGCCCTTCAGACCACAGGACCTCATATGTTGTCGGATGTGTTTTCGGCCATCCTCTGCGGGGAAGCACCACTTCGCAGTGCAACAATGTGGGAATCGACACGCTTCTGCGTGGACACGCAACGTCTTACACGCGGCAAGGAAAAGAATTCTGTCTCTTACGCCACCTGCGAGCTGATGATCGGCTCTCTGGAATATGCCAAGAACGCAGGCATTCAGGATATCATCACCGTAATCGATCCGGTTATGGACCGGGTCCTGAAACGGTCGAACTGCGCGCCATATGACTATGTCGGCGAAACGGTTCCCATGGGGAAAGTTTCGGCACTGGCCGCGCTGTTGGATTGCACCGATGAACGCATCTCGGGCTTGCGTGAGTTTGCAGGCATCCATGAGAACGTCTTTATGGATGACGAAGAGGCGCTGGCACTGTTTGCAGCCAAAAAGGCAGCAACCCAGAGCCCGGCCAATCAGGATCACAAGCCACTGACTGATCTTGAGAAGTATTTTGTGGAACAGATGAGCGCCGCAAGAAACGAAGCTGAACGTCAGGACGTTCTGAAGCTGATCGAAGCGCTCTCGGATACGTTCACACCAGAGCAGAAGATCGCTCTGCTAGATACCCCCCGTGCTTTTGCTCATGAGGCCTGACCCCCTCACCTCATAGATACAAAAGCCACCCATGCGGAGCCGTCTGTTTACAGGCGGCTCCGTTTTTTTTACCCCTCTCTGAACAAAGAGGGAAGGAAGAGGATTATTCCTCTTCCAATGCCTCAATGGCTTTTTGCAGGTCGTCCTTGCTGACTTCCTTGTCGCTGACCTGCGCCAGCTCGAACACATAGTCGACAACCTTGTCTTCGAAGATCGGCGCGCGCAGTTGCTGCTGCATCTGAGCGTTCTGCTGCACGAACTCGAAGAACTGGCGTTCCTGACCCGGGTACTGACGCGCCTGGTTCATGATCGCCTGGGTCATCTCGGCGTCGGTGACTTCCACCTCTGCCTTCTGGCCCAGCTCGGCCAGCAGCAAACCCAGACGCACGCGGCGTTCGGCCAGCTTGTTGTGCTCATCGGTGGGTTCGATCTCACCGTGGTCGTGACCGGTTACTTCAGGGTTTTCCTCGTGCCACAGCTGATGTGCAATCTGCTTGGCTTCGGCTTCAACCAGCGACGGCGGCAGGTCGAACGACACTTTTTCGTCCAGCACGTCCAGCAGGGCCCGCTTCATAACAGCACGCGACGCGCCCGCATATTCTGCTTCCAGACGTTCCGAAATCTGAGTTTTCAGAGCGGCCAGATCCTCGGCGCCGAACTTCATCGCCAGCTCATCGTTGATCTCGGCTGCAACCGGCTCTTTCACTTCCTTGATCGTGCAGGTGAAGACCGCGTCTTTTCCGGCCAGGTGTTCGGCACCATATTCTTCCGGGAAGGTCACGTTGACGTCTTTTTCTTCCTCGGCCTTCACACCGACCAGTTGCTCTTCAAAACCGGGGATGAAGCTGTTTGAACCCAGAACCAACGGGTAATCTTCGGCCGATCCACCTTCGAATTCTTCGCCATCAACCTTGCCGACAAAATCGAACACGATCTGGTCGCCATCCTTGGCTTTCGAACCCTTGCGGCGGGCTTTGAAGTCCTGAGCGGTTTCAGCGAGGTTGTTCAGCGCTTCCTCGACGGCGGCGTCATCCGCCTTGACGATCAGCTTGTCCAGCGCAACCGATTTCAGATCGACCTCAGGGATCGCGGGCAGCGCTTCGTAGGACATCGCGACCTCGATATCGTCGCCTTCTTTCCAGTCCTCGTTGGTCATCTTGACTTCGGGCTGCAGCGCGGGGCGGTCACCGCTGTCCTCGAAATGCTTGTTCATCGCCCCGTCGATGGATTCCTGCATCGCCTCGCCCAGCAGGCGTTGGCCAAACTGCTTTTTCAGCAGCGCCATCGGCACCTTGCCTTTGCGGAAGCCTTTCATTTCGATTTCCGGCTGTGCTTCGGTCAGCTTTTCATTGACCTTGTCGTCCAGTTCGGCTGCGGTCACAACGATGTTGTAGCCGCGTTTCAGACCTTCGTTCAGCGTCTCGGTAACCTGCATTTTGGTAGTCCCCATAGGATTCGGGGCGCGCAAAACGGGCGCGCCGGGCAAATTTGACGCCTTCTATTTGCCCTGCCGCCAACGTGCAAGGGGCAAAGGCTGAATCAACCTGGTTTTGGCAAAAAAGAACGCCCCGAAAACCGGGGCGTTCGTGTTGGATCGCTGGAAGGCAATTAAAACTTCCAGCGCGCGCCCAGAACCCAGGCCTCGTTGTTTTCGAACGACGTTCCGTCATCGAAATCGTGGTTGCGATACTTCAGGTAAACATCGGTATTGATCGCTTCGACCTTCTGCACGACAGCGATACCCCATGCCTTGGTGTCGGACCCGTTGGTCTCGAAATCCGCGCCATCATAATAATCGATACCGACACCTGTCTTGCCCCAGGATACCCAGTTCCCCTCGTACGAGACCTTGCCGTACCAGTAGTTCGGATCCGTCTGGCCGGCTCGGTCATCGTCACGCGTGCCGCCGGCAATCGTGAAACCCAGACCACTGGGCAACAGTACCGAGGCCGAACCGAGTGTATCCTTGCGATCCCCTGAATTGTCATCCCGGTCCCGCACTGAATACGCGACAGCTGCCGCAAACTCTACACCGCCTGCAAAGGTGTTTTCATAGAACACACCGACATCATAGTAGTCATCATCGTCACTGCTGGACAGGATGTTCTGACCATATGCAAAAGCGGCCGAGAACCCGTTAACCGTTGGCGTGTCATACCGCACACGCCCGCGACGTGAGCCGTCAAAGTTGCTGGAACTGTCACCAACCGTAATACCGCTCAGCACACCATTCGTGCCGCGATAGAAAAAGCCCGAGTTCTCATCGTTTGTGAACGAATACAGCGCGGTGCCGACATAGGACAGGTCCACCTCGGCAGCACCATCTGCCGCCATGCTGCCCTGACCAGCCGAGAATTTGCCGTAGCTGCCCTTCAAGGCAAAATCCACAAACCGGATATCGTCGCGAGTCCAGCCGCTAAAGTTTGTACCGTTCTGGTTCCATTCACTTGAGTTCGGCAAGCCCAATGCCGATTCAAAGCGGAACGTAAACTCGTTCTGGCCAAACGGCTGCATCAGACGCAGGCCAACCCGGCTGTTCGACAGATCGTTGTCGAGGACCCGGGTCTCGGTATCTTGTCCGTCATCAACAGAAATCAAGGCCGGGTTAAACTGCCCGTAAAGCAGCACATAGCCGCCGCTGTTATTTTCGTATTTCAGCTCTGCGGCTGCCGGAACAGCGACCGTGGCAGACAGAAAGGCAGCAACCGATATCTTTTTGATATTTGGGGTCATTTCACTCACCATAATTGGTTCGGGGTTCAGATACTGCCCATTTGTTTACTGAATCCGAGCGTTCCAGTGGTCTGCGCCTTGTCTTACGCAAGAATTGTATTTTAGCAACAGAACATACTAATAATTTTGACATTTTACATTATTTTTCATTAACTTACAAGATACGGCTCCATCTCGTACTGGCAGCTTGCAAACGATTAGTGATGCCTGCCTATGCACCTGGCAAATATGCGGTATGCATCTGCGCACATCTTGACAGCGAAAACATGCCATTCTGACAGAGCCTGAGCTGCTTTCTGCTCAAAACAACTAGATATTCAGCTGTTTGAAAACACCGGGCAACTGCTCAGGCAGATCCTCGGCGATCAATCCCGGCCCGAAAAGACGTGCGCATTCCACGTGCAGCCATGCTGCTGTCTCAGCCGCCGTCATCGGATCGAATCCCCGCGCCAATAGCCCGGCGATGTAACCGGCCAACACATCGCCTGACCCGGCGGTTGCAAGCCAAGGGGCTGCGCGATCATAGCATGCGGCATTGATCGAACATCGCCCGTCCGGCGCCGCAATGACAGTATCCGGCCCTTTGAACAACACGACACATCCCGCACGTGCCGCTGCCTCTCGTGTTGCGTCCACCTTGGAATAGGCGGGGCCTCTGACAGGCGTTTCGCTCAGCTTCTCCGACAGGTCGGGGAACAGCCGCGCAAACTCTCCGCCATGCGGGGTCAGTACGCAGCGGTCATGCAGCATTTCAAACAGTTTTCCGGGATCGCCCGCAAAAGCCGCCAGCGCGTCCGCATCCAGAACTGTCGCACGTTTCGCAATCAGGGCGACCGGCACCAGGTCCCGCGCTCGTTCCAACCCCAAACCGGGGCCCAGACAAAGGGCGTTCATTCGCACGTCCTGCAGTACGTCTGACAGCATTTGAGAACCATCAACGCACTGTAGCATGAGGGCGGTGATCTGGCTCGCCACCTCTTCCAAAGCCAAGGATGGCACACCCAGCGTCACCAACCCTGCCCCTATCCGCAATGCCCCCCGCGCGGCCAGGCGCGCTGCACCGGTCTTGCCGGGCCCACCGGAAAGGATCAGGGCGTGGCCATGGGTGTATTTGTGCGCAACGACTGAAGGCAGATGGCTGTACTTTGTCAAAAGCGCTCTTGCGCGCCGCCGGCTATCAAGCTCGTGGTCGTTTAAATCAATGCCGCGAGCAGGAACCCTGCCCGCTCCTTCTCCTTGCAAAAAAACCTGTCTCCAGTGCCGCTCCGACGTTTCATTCAGACCAATTGCTGCGACGCTCACTTTCCGGCAATAAGCCGGACCGTCGCTCAACACATGCCCAAGTTTTCTTCGTTCGAAGGTTACTGTCAGATCCGCAGAAAGGGGTCTTGCATCGGTCAATATTTTCGCTCGGGCACCAAGCACCTTTCCGCTGTCCATGCACAGCCCCGAAGGAGAATCGACTGCCACAAAGCGAACACGTGATGACAGGTTGAAAAAGAACTTCAACGATTGCCCAAGCACAGGATCAATTTGGCGCGTCAAACCCGTGCCGAAAATCGCATCTACCAATACATCAGGCATCCCAAAACCAGCCAAGTGATCATCCTTTAAGCTCACTTTGGAAAACTCAATGACGTCACCCAACTCATCCCATCTCTCATAGTTCATCCGCGCATCCGGTGGCAGCCTGTCAGGATCGCCATACAGGAATACCTTAACCTTCCAGCCCAACCTCAGCAAAAGCCGCGCCACGACAAACCCGTCACCGCCGTTGTTTCCGGGCCCGCACAACACAACAGCGCGCCGCGGATCTTCTTCATCTTTTGCGAAATACTCCGGGGAGCGCGAGGGGCCGGCCCCTCGCCTGACCAGCTCTGGCCATTCCTCAAAGATCGCCTCGACAACGCCTTGCCCTGCCCGCTCCATCAGGTCCAAGCCCGTAACATCACCGGATTCGATAGCCGCGTGCTCAATCGCTCTCATCTGCGCCGCTGTCAGCAATTCGGTCATGTCACACCCTCACACGATTCAATTTCGATTACTTTTTGTGCAACTCGCTCAAAAATTAGCACAGAGCCTGATTTCAACGGATCCCGCCCCGACCGATACCGCAATCACATTGCCGCCCGATCTTAGACGTGATCATTGCCCCAGAGACAACCATTGAAGGTGAGCCGGATGAAAAAGATCGAAGCGATCATCAAGCCGTTCAAGCTGGACGAAGTGAAAGAGGCGTTGCAGGACGTAGGTGTTCAGGGTCTCAGCGTCGTCGAAGTCAAAGGTTTCGGCCGTCAGAAAGGCCATACCGAGCTGTATCGTGGCGCGGAATATGTTGTCGACTTTTTGCCCAAGGTGAAGGTCGAGGTCGTATTGGACGATGACCAGGTCGATGCGGCCATCGAGGCCATCGTGTCGGCAGCCAAGACCGACAAAATCGGCGACGGAAAGATCTTTGTCTCTCCGGTTGAACAAGCCATTCGCATCCGTACCGGCGAGACCGGCTCGGACGCACTGTAACACCACTATCTTCAAGTCAGAGGAATCAAGAGAATGAGCAAGGACGCAGTTCTTCAGCTGATCAAGGAAGAGGGCGCCGAATATGTCGACGTCCGTTTCACCGACCCCCGCGGCAAGCTGCAGCACGTGACCCTGATGGCCGATCAGGTCGACGAAGACTTCCTGGACGAAGGCTTCATGTTTGATGGTTCGTCCATCGCAGGGTGGAAGTCGATCGAAGCATCGGACATGAAGCTGATGATCGATACCGAAAGTGCATATGTTGATCCGTTCTACGCAGAGAAAACCATCTGCGTGCACTGCTCGGTTGTCGAGCCCGATACAGGCGAAGCCTATGAGCGTGACCCGCGTGGCACAGCGCAGAAAGCCGAAGCCTACCTGAAGGCCTCAGGAATCGGTGACGTCGCATATATGGGTCCCGAGGCTGAGTTTTTCCTGTTTGATGACGTCCGTTATTCGAACACAATCAACAAGGTATCCTACGAAGTTGATGCAACTGATGCATCGTGGAACACCGACACCGAATACGAAATGGGCAATATGGGCCACCGTCCGGGCGTCAAGGGCGGTTACTTCCCTGTGAACCCGATCGACGAAGCGCAGGATCTGCGGTCTGAAATGCTATCGACCATGAAGCGTCTGGGCATGAAGGTCGACAAACACCACCACGAAGTAGCGTCTTGCCAGCACGAGCTGGGCCTGATCTTCGACAGCCTGACCAAGCAGGCGGACGAGCTGCAAAAGTACAAATATGTCATCCACAACGTGGCTCATGCCTACGGCAAATCGGCGACCTTCATGCCGAAGCCTATCGCAGGTGACAACGGCACCGGCATGCACGTGAACATGTCGATCTGGAAGGACGGCAAGCCGCTGTTCGCAGGCGACAAATATGCTGATCTTTCGGACGAAGCGCTGTACTTCATCGGCGGTATCCTGAAGCACGCCAAGACACTGAACGCCTTCACCAACCCGGCTACCAACAGTTACAAGCGTTTGATCCCCGGTTTCGAAGCCCCCGTTCTGCGCGCCTACTCGGCCCGTAACCGTTCGGGTTGTGTTCGTATTCCGTGGACCGAAAGCCCCAAAGCAAAACGTGTCGAGGCTCGTTTCCCCGATCCGGCTGCAAACCCCTACCTGGCGTTTGCCGCTCTGTTGATGGCTGGCCTTGACGGCATCAAAAACAAGATCGATCCGGGCGAAGCCATGGACAAGAACCTGTACGATCTGCCTGCCGAGGAACTGGCCGGTATCCCGACTGTCTGCGGCAGCTTGCGTGAAGCTCTGGAAGCGCTGGCTTCTGATCACGACTTCCTGCTGCAAGGTGACGTGTTCACCAAAGACCAGATCGACGGCTATATCGCGCTGAAGATGGAAGAGGTTGAAACCTACGAGCACACCCCGCACCCGGTTGAATACGGCATGTATTACAGCTGCTAAGCAATACGGCATGGATTTACAGGGGCGCCTATACGGGCGCCCCTTTTTCATTTGCGCCGGTCCATCGCTGTTCAGCCTTTTCTGGCGCCACAGCGCAGATTAATCACCTTTTCGTTGCCCCTGCTCAGTGCACGATGCTGAGGATCTGAAACCCTTCAAAGGCGTTCCTCAGATCAATCAACTGGCTTGAGTAGGAGCGGTTGGCGCAACTCCAACGAACTGCTTTGCCCAAATCAAAGCTCAAGGTAGGCTGGTCACAGATTTCAACACTACCGGATTATCTGCATGTTTCGCCTGTACGTATTATTCGCTCTGCTTGTGTCTTCGCCCCTTTTGGCCGCGCCTTGTGGGAATACCAGCGCGGGGTTCGAGGCCTGGAAGGCCGATTTCGCCCAGCAGGCCCGCAAGGCTGGTGTGAAAAAGAAGGGACTTCAGGCGCTTGCCCAGTCGCAATACGCCACGCGCACAATTGCGGCGGATCGCAATCAGAAAAGCTTCAAATACACGCTGGACAAATTCATGCGTGTCAGAGGTGCTGATGCAATCGTCTCGCAAGGGCGCAAGCGCAAAGCAACCAATCCGGGTTTCTACGCTGCGCTTGAACGGCAATACGGTGTTCCGGCGGGCGTTCTGATCGCCATTCACGGCATGGAAACCGGCTTTGGCACCTTCATGGGAGACAGTCAGGTTGTTTCCGCAATCACGACACTGGCCTATGATTGTCGCCGATCCGAGTTCTTTGTTCCGCACGCAATCGGGGCACTGAAACTGGTCGACGCAGGAAGCATTACCGTGGCGACAAAAGGGGCAAAACATGGCGAGTTGGGTCACACTCAGTTCCTGCCGGGCAACGCTCTGACCTATGGCGTCGATGCCACAGGCGACCGTCGGGTGGACTTCTATGACATGACCGATGCGCTTGCCTCGACCGCCAATTTTCTTCGCAAGAAAGGGTGGAAGCCGGGGCGTGGCTATCAGCCAGGGGAGCCGAATTTTCGAGTACTGCAACAGTGGAACGCGGCCTCTGTTTATCAGCAATCCATAGCAATCATGGCCGCCCGAATCGACCAATAGCCCGGTCGCACCAAAAACACACTCCGCACCCGCTTTCGCCACATTTCCGCCACAGTGACAAACAAAAGCCTTTAGTTTCTTGGTTTCCAATGCGTAACCAATGCCGGGGTAAAATCACCTTTTTTGCATTTTCCGCCAAATTCTCCTCACGAATGGTTGTTACAGTGTTTGCTGAACAGTACGCAAAAAAGGACAGTGCAGTGGCTCGGAAGCACAGCTACCATGGCGGCCTGCAATTCAATGGCAACGCAAATGGCGCGATCGAGCGTTTTGGCACAATCGTTGCCACGACGCTGGAAGATTACGGCCATCTGGTCGAACGCAAGGCGTTGCTGAGCAATTCCGAAGCAAGCATTGTTTCAAGTCAGTACCTTGTGCGACTGACCTTGGATACAGGCACCCCCGAGCAGGAAGACCGGTACGAGCGTATGGATCGCGCCGCGGGGCTAAAAACGATAACAAAACCCCGCGCCGCAAATCCGCAAAACAGGTTGGTTCTTTCGATCACGCCGGTCTCACCCCTGCTGGATGACTCCGAGATTTCAGAACTGATGATGGTCGTAATTCTGTATCGCATGGTCGACATTTGTTCGACCCGGCGCGTTGAATGGCTGTCGCCACACACTGTTCTGACGGTCGAACAGTTCATGAGCGCCTTTGACACTCTGGCCCCCAGCCGAACACGCGACAGAAAACAGATTTTCCAGTCGCTGACCGGGCAATTCTCGGGGGTGAATGTGCCCGAGAACGAAGACACCATTAGTGTTCTTCACACGCCTGCGGCCCGCCCGATCCAACTGACAGATGAACAATTGCTCAGCATTGCGTTTCGCAGTGAAGATACAAACAGGCCAGGACAGGAAACATTGGATGACGAAGATGGGGTCGTAAAGCCAAGCGACGTTTTGCGTCTCAGCAGTTGGTGCATGACGGGTGTACTGGCAGGCGTTTCGACCCCGATTGCCCTGTCAATGGCTGCCGTCAATCTGATCCGGGGTGAGGATTTTCGCCTCAACACACAGGTGCTTGTCTTTACCTTCGCGATAGTTGCGCTGAATGCAACGAATGCGTTTGCCGATGTTGCGGCCGCCTTGGGCCGATAAGAGAATTACAGAAGACCCTCCTTGGATGCCCCGCCTTCAGGCGGGGTTTTCCATTTTGGGAACCGAGTTCGCGGCCAGAACATAAGTGTGGATCGAAAAAACGACCGCATCCGTTTTCGGCAAGCGCAGCAGGGTTTGCCGCTCACTTCGCAGGTAGGACGATTGACGTCGATCTGTGACTGAACGCCTGTCATTTGCGCTTCGGGGCTGAAACAACTCGGCGTCTTCATACCAAAGCACGTTAAAACGCCAAAGTGGGCGACCGGGCTGAATCCCATCGAATAGGCGCTGCACCCGCTTAGCGATATTTTCGTCGTAACTTGCGACCGGCACATGAATGTCGATCAGCGGCCGCATGAATTTCTCGGACAAAAGCCAACTGGCCGGGAAACACAGGATTGCGCCGGTCAAAACATGTTCTGTTCCACGCTTTTGCAGGATGCAAAAATCCTCCTGTACCAGCCTGCACAATGTATCAAGCGGCTGGGTCCGGTCGACCGCGACCGTTACACCATCGGGTCTGACGACTTCTTCAGCTGCATTGGGATAGACCTGCGACAGCACAAGGTCGAGCAGTTCCCGAGCGGCGGGTTCTGCCTGCGGATCAAGCGCCAGAACGTCATCACGGCGTTCCGTCAGCAGCTTTTCCCGGCGTCGCATCTGACCGGCAAAAGCCTCGTCCCGATGCAACCAGTTTTCCATCGTTGCAGGCTGGATACCCGGCAAAGCACGCGGGTTGCCGACATCATACGGTATTTTATCTTGCAGAATTTTATTCATACCAGCGACTTAGCATGGGTCGAAATATTTGTCGGTCGAAAACGACAGGATCGCCGTCGCATTTTTCCAAGACGATCCACATGGGCACCTTAGGTTTGACTGAACAAGCAACGAGGTCCGTCATGAACAAGCATTACCGAGACACGCGCAAGATTGACCCCAGCCGAGGCGCTACGCTGGGTGATGGCACGCCAAACGAAAATGACCGGATCGAGATCGGGCCGACACAGCTGGCTTTTGACGAATGGGCTGCGGCAGGTCTGGAACTGCCCAATCTTGCACGGATGCGGGAACATCGCTGGAAGCGTCTGACGCAGGCCATCGTTGATCGCGGATACGGAGGTTTGCTGGTTTTTGACCCGCTGAACATCCGCTATGCGACCGACAGCACGAACATGCAGTTATGGAATACGCATAACCCGTTTCGCGCGGTGCTGTTATGTGCCGATGGCTATATGGTGATATGGGACTACAAGAACTCGCCTTTCCTCAGCACGTTCAATCCGCTGGTGCGCGAACAGCGTTCAGGTGCGGACCTGTTTTACTTCGACCGTGGCGACAAGGTGGATATCGCGGCAGATGTCTTTTCGAACGAGGTGCGCGTGCTGATCGATGCGCATGGTGGCGGCAACAAACGTTTGGCCGTCGACAAGATCATGCTGCACGGTCTGCGCGCGCTTGAGGCGCAGGGCTTTGAGGTCATGGAAGGCGAAGAGCTGACCGAAAAAACCCGTGCCGTGAAGGGACCGGATGAGATTCTGGCCATGCGCTGTGCCAATCACGCCTGCGAAACCGCTGTAGCGGAGATGGAGAGCTTTGCACGCGCGAATGTCGGCAATGGCAAGACAACCGAGGATGATATCTGGGCTGTTCTGCACGCGGAAAACATCCGTCGCGGTGGCGAATGGATCGAAACCCGGCTGCTGGCGTCAGGCCAACGCACAAATCCGTGGTTCCAGGAATGCGGCCCGCGCATCACGCAGCACAACGAAATCATCGCCTTCGACACCGACCTGATCGGGTCATACGGAATATGCATCGATATCTCGCGCACATGGTGGATTGGCGACCAGAAGCCCCGCCCTGACATGATCTATGCCATGCAGCACGCGCATGAACACATCATGACCAACATGCAGATGCTGAAGCCCGGTGTAATGATCCCGGAACTTACCGCCATGTCGCACCGGCTTGACGACAAGTTTCAGGCGCAGAAATATGGCTGCCTGATGCACGGAGTGGGATTGTGTGATGAATGGCCGCTGGTTGCGTATCCGGACAAAGCCGTCGAAGGCGCATATGACTATCCGCTGGAGCCCGGCATGGTGCTGTGCGTCGAAGCCTGCGTTGGCGAAGTCGGTGGCGATTTCAGCATCAAGCTTGAGGATCAGGTTCTCATAACCGAAACCGGGTATGAGAACCTGTCCAAGTATCCCTTTGACCCCCAATTGATGGGGATCGAATAAGGCCGGGCCTTCAATTCGACCAATGGGAACGGCGGACATTTCCATGCCAATCTTCCGGGGCAGGGCTGATCTGAACCTGTGAACCACCTTGGGGCGCGGGCCAGGATTGGCCAATCGCGAACCCGGCAACGCCGGCCAAAACTATAGCCAGGATCATACGTGAACGCAGGTCGGGTATCCGGGGTGCAATATCTGCATGTGACATCTGTGTCTCCTGTTTCAGCTTTCAGGAACCACAAATGGGATGTGGAGGATCATAAGTGAAACGAATGTTTGTTTGCATCATCATCAAATTTTTTGATATTAAAAGAAGGTAAGAGCTCTGCCGCCATGCGGCCCGAAGGCGACAGGGATCTTGCGCAGTCTGTGAAACACCCATTCGTTCTCACCTTCCCGTTACGCGTGTGACTTAAGGGTTGTGACCCAAGGGGCAAATACACAGTATTGGGCGTGTTCCCCCGTACCATTCAAGGAGCCGACATGCCCACGGAACGCATCACTTTTGCCGGACATGACGGCAGCCAATTGGCGGCGCGACTGGATTTGCCGGACGGACCGGTGCTGGCAACGGCCCTGTTCGCCCACTGCTTTACCTGCTCCAAGGATATCCCGGCCGCCCGGCGCATTTCTGCCCGACTGGCAGCCATGGGCATTGCGGTGCTGCGGTTCGATTTCACCGGACTGGGCCATTCCGAAGGCGAGTTTGCCAATACGACCTTCACTTCGAATGTCGAGGATCTGATTTCAGCCGCGCAATATCTGGCTGGTCGAAAAATGGCACCTGCCCTGCTGATCGGCCACTCGCTTGGGGGCGCGGCGGTGTTGCGGGCGCGGGCAGGTATTCCCACTGTAAAAGCCGTCGTGACTTTGGGTGCACCGGCGGACCCCGCCCATGTGTCGCATCACTTTGAGGCGGCGCTGCCTCAGATCGAAGAGGATGGCAGTGCCGAGGTCTCTCTGGGTGGTCGCCCCTTCCGCATAGGTAAAGCTTTTGTGGACGACATTGCCAAATCGGCCCTGTCATCTGCAATCGCCGACCTTAAAGCTGCCCTTTTGATCCTTCATGCCCCACGCGACGAAACGGTCAGCATCGACAATGCGAGCGCGATCTTTCTGGCCGCGAAACACCCCAAAAGCTTTGTAACTCTCGACGATGCCGATCATCTGATCACGCGCGCCTCTGACGCCGAATATGCAGCGGATGTTATTGCCGCTTGGGTTTCACGCTATGTGAAACTGTGCCCACCCGCTCCGCCACCGGGTGCGCCAGAGGGCGTTGTGCGCATAACCGAAGCAGATCCGGGCGGGTTCATGCAGGATATTCAGGCGGGTCCAAACCACCATCTGGTCGCGGATGAGCCCGCATCTTATGGCGGTACGGACAAGGGCATGTCGCCTTATGGCTTTGTCTCGGCCGGTCTGGGGGCCTGCACATCAATGACAATACGCATGTACGCCCGGCGCAAAGGCTGGCCCCTGACAAATGTCAGCGTCGATGTGTGTCATGACAAGGTTCACGCACAGGATGCCGGATTGGTGAATGATGGCAAGGTGGACCAGTTTCGCCGGAAAATCCGCCTGAGCGGCCCGCTGGATCAGGAGCAAAGGCAACGTTTGCTTGAGATTGCGGACAAGTGCCCGGTTCACCGGACGCTTGAAGGCTCGGCCCACATTACGACCGAGCTTCTTTCATAAGAAAGGCCGCCTGACAGGCGGCCTTTTGTTCCTTAGCGCCGCGAGCCCGGTCGATGAATGGGCGGGCGGGCAACCGGCGGACGCGCCACAGGTGGGCGCGGGCGCGCGGGAGGCTTGGCAACAGGTGGTTTCGGACGCTCGGGGCGCACTGGTCGATCAGGCCGGTTGGGGCGATCTATGTCAATGTCCACATCCACGTCATGGTAGTAGTCGTTCCACAGCATCGAGTCGTAAAACGGGTCATACCCGTACCCGACCCCAACTGTCACACCGTCACAGGCCGACAGCGTCAAAGTCGCGATCCCCAACCCCAACGCAAGGGACATCCTTTTGATCAGTCTAATGCTCATCGCCCCCTCCCTTACTGAAGCGCCCGGAACGAGGCGAATACGGCGTTCAGATCATCAGCAAAACTCGGGTCTGCTCCGTCCCGCAGAATGGCAACTGCTATGGCAACCCGGCCTTGCGGAAGGTCAATGACGGTGGCGGTAAAGCTTACCCCCTTGCCGTCCCGGTGCCCGGTGCCCCGAAACACGCGTGCTGGCAACCCGCCAATACGGGTATCGCTGGTGCTGGTCATCGTCGGGTCTTTGACCAGAAACCTGTCGATATCCTGCAGGTACCGGACACCGCCCTGAATTGTTCCAACCCCCGCAGGTGATACGAAACCCATCCACACCGCGTCGTCTGTCACCGGCCGGAACCCTATAACCCGTGCGACCGCACGGGCGTCGCCCAGTTCGGTATCCTCAATCTCGCGCGGGCCGCCGGTGCGAAGAATCCAGAAGTCGGGCACTTCGAACCGAAAAAGCGCTTGGCCTGCTTCGGTGTAGGTCACGGGGGTGTCAGCCAGTGCTGGTGCAGCTGTGTCGACGTAAAATGCACCACAGAGGGCAAGTATCGAACATAAAAATGAACGCATATCTCAATAACCTGATTAGTTCCTTCCGATCAGATTGAACTGTCAAAGCGCTGTTTGTCCAGCATCGCTTGGCAGCAAGGGCAAGACGGGTATCCACCCCAACTGGCAGCATGATCCGGTGAGAACTAGTGCAGGTACAAAACCTGTCTTTCTGCAGCACCCTGCCCGTCACTGCCGTGCCATATCCTTTGCTGGACAGTTTTCCGAACCCGTCAGCTGCTGAAAAGCCCGAACAAACGATAAGAATCAGGGCAAACCGTCTCATATTCGCTCTCGCATCTTGTTCCCTACCCCGCACGCGGCTAAACCCCGCGCCAACGCCTCATCCAATCTGCAAAAAAGGTGCCGTCGCCTATGATTCCCCGTTATTCCCGCCCCGAAATGGTTGCCATCTGGTCGCCCGAGACCAAGTTCCGCATCTGGTACGAGATCGAGGCGCACGCGTGCGACGCCATGGCGGATCTGGGCGTGATCCCGCGTGAAAATGCCGAAGCCGTCTGGAAAGCCAAGGATGTGGAATTCGATGTCGCCCGCATCGACGAGATCGAGGCCGTCACCAAGCATGACGTTATCGCATTCCTGACCCATCTTGCAGAGCATGTTGGCAGTGAAGAGGCGCGTTTCGTGCATCAGGGCATGACCAGCTCGGACGTGCTGGACACCTGTTTCAACGTACAGCTGACCCGCGCCGCCGACATCCTGATTGGCGACCTTGAAGGGCTTCTGGCCGCGCTCAAACGCCGCGCAATGGAACATAAGAACACGGTTCGTATCGGACGCAGCCACGGCATCCACGCCGAACCGACAACCATGGGTCTGACCTTTGCCCGCTTCTACGCCGAGATGGACCGCAACCTGTCCCGGATGCGTGACGCACGTGCGGAAATCGCCACCGGAGCGATCAGCGGCGCGGTTGGTACCTTTGCCAATATCGACCCGCAAGTCGAGGAACATGTCTGTGACAAGCTGGGACTGGTGCCTGAGCCGATCAGCACGCAGGTCATTCCACGTGACCGCCACGCGGCCTTCTTTGCCACGCTGGGCGTCATCGCCAGCAGCATCGAGAACATCGCCATCGAAATCCGCCACATGCAGCGGACCGAGGTGCTGGAGGGGGCCGAGTTCTTCTCGATGGGCCAGAAAGGCTCTTCGGCGATGCCGCACAAGAAAAACCCGGTGCTGACCGAGAACCTGACCGGTCTGGCGCGCATGGTCCGCGCGGCCGTAATACCGGCGATGGAGAATGTTGCGCTCTGGCACGAACGCGATATCTCGCACTCATCGGTCGAGCGCATGATCGGGCCGGACGCCACAATCACGCTGGATTTTGCCTTGGCCCGCCTGACAGGCGTGATCGACAAGATGCTGATCTTCCCTGAGAACATGATCGAGAATATGAACAAGTTCCCAGGCCTTGTGATGAGCCAGCGCGTTTTGTTGGCCCTGACCCAGGCAGGTGTCAGCCGTGAGGACGCCTATGCCATGGTACAGCGCAACGCGTTGAAGGTTTGGGAACACCGCACCGACTTCAAGGAGGAACTGTTGGCGGATGCTGATGTAACTGCCGCACTCAGCCCTGCGGAGATTGAAGAGAAATTCGACCTCGGGTATCACACCAAGCATGTCGATACGATCTTTGCGCGCGTGTTTGGCGAATAACGGTTATCTTTTCAGTCTGTTAGCCGGGGGTGCTCTGCCATATGCAGAGCACCCCCTTGCTTTTTGCCAGATCAACGGAAATGCGGTATCCTGCATGTGCTTTTTCCATACGAGGGAAACATCATGATCCGAACACTCCTAAGCGCATTGGCACTGGTTCTTGTGGCGTCGGCCGGGCTTGCCTGCGAACAACATTCCAAACAGACCCAATCCTGCGCACCCGGTACAGCGTGGGATTCTGAAACAAAAAGCTGCGCGAAATCTGTCAACAGCTGACAATTTTTGTTCAGTTCGTGAATAAAAGCGACCGTTCCCCTGTTAGCTTTTTTGTAGATCACACTATGATTTCAATAAGAGCCCCGAGAACGGAGTAAAGAAATGCGCCTTTTGTTAGCTTCTGCCCTTGCTTTGCAAGCCTTTGCCTTCGCGCCAGCTGTCCATGCCGCAGGTGGTGACAACAGCAGCCCGCCGAAACCGACGAATACAACCAAGAAATGCCTGTTCGGCCGTGTATATGACGAAACCCGTGGGAAATGCGTCAAACCCGACAAGTCAAGCCTGACAGATGATCAGCTGTATGATGCGGTCCGCGAACTGGCGTATGACGGGCAATACGGGCACGCTCAGGACATTCTGCGCATCATGGATCAGGACGACGATCGTGTCCTGACCTATTGGGGTTTCACCTATCGCAAGATGGGCGAGCTTGAACTGGCAAATGTCTTTTATCAAAACGCGATCAATGCCAACCCAGACAATCTTTTGGCGCGCAGCTACATGGCGCAGGGGTTTGTGTCCGAAGGCCGAACCGATCTGGCGATCGAGCAATGGCGCGAAATAAAGTCCCGTGGCGGCGAAGGCACCTGGGCCGAGGCGTCGCTGCGCGAAGCGATCCGAACGGGCCTGACATACAGCTATTAAGGTTCAGGGTTATTTAACCCGACTCTCTCTAATCTGCCTGTGGTTTGAAAACTTTAGCTCCACAGGCAGATGCAGAACACCAACGCATTAATTCAAACGGTTCAAGGGGCTTCGGCCCCATTTTCCGCAGGAGGTGGCGACAGCCCGCGCCTTGTTCCCCGATCTTTGACCAGCCGTCAAAAGGCGGCTGTTGTCGTGCGCCTGTTGTTGAACGACGGTGCCGATCTTCCGCTGGAGGAGCTTCCCGATGACCTGCAAGAGAAACTGACACATCAATTGGGGGAAATGGGCCTTGTAGACCGGGCGACTCTGGGTGCTGTGGCGCAGGAATTCAGCGAAGCCCTGGACAATGTCGGTCTGGCCTTTCCACATGGTCTTGCCGGGGCCTTGGATGCCGTCAGTGGAAAAATCACACCCGCGACAGCCGCGCGTTTGCGCAAAGTTGCCGGAGTTCGTCAGATCGGTGATCCCTGGCAAAGGTTGCGCGACATTCCAGCCCAGGACCTTGCGGCCATGGCACAGGCGGAAAGCACTGAAGTGGCCGCTGTGATGCTTTCAAAAATGGATACGGCACAGGCGGCGCAGATGCTGGGCCACATGCCGGGTCCGGTGGCACGGCGGATCACCTACGCAATCTCGAAAACAGCAAATGTCACGCCCGAAGCGGTTGAGCGGATCGGCTGGTCACTGGCTGCTCAACTGGATCAGCGGCCTGTTCAGGCCTTCAATGACGGTCCAGGCGCGCGGGTGGGTGCAATTCTGAACCAGTCTGCGTCCGCCACACGTGACGACCTGCTGAACGCGCTGGATGAGGACGACGCCGATTTTGCCGATCTGGTGCGCCGCTCGATCTTTACCTTCGCCCATATCTCCAGCCGGATTTCGCCCCGTGATGTTCCAGCGATATTGCGGGAAGTCGATCAGCCTGTTCTGGTCGCGGCCCTGGCCGGCGCCGCCGCGGATGATGACAAGGCATCTGTCGAGTTTCTGCTGTCGAATATCTCCTCCCGCATGGCAGAAAACCTGCGCGAGGAAATCGCGGAACGCGGGCGGGTCAAGCAATCTGAGGCCGAAGATGCCATGACCCAGATCGTTGGGGCGGTTCGTGCCTTGTCAGACGCCGGAACAATTGTGATGATTGAAAAGGAAGAGGACGGAAGCGTGGATTGAGGCAGGAACAGGCGCACCTGCCAGATCGCTGGAGCAGCCATTTCGCCTGGGTGCTTGAGGTTACGGGTACCGGGTTGTATGTCTGAGGCAACATTTCGCAACACGCGGTGAGACACCTCCATGCCCGTCGAAAAGTCGGAGCTCAACCGGTTTGAGCTTGGAAAATACTATGTCGCCAATCTGCTCCTGCAGGGAATCATCGGCGCTATGCGCCTGCTTCCTTATGAAAGGCGCATAGCAACCATGGGTGCAATCATGAAAACCCTCGCACCTGTCGTCGGATTTCGCACCCGCGTCCGCCGGAATCTAAAGCTCACCTGCCCTGATTTATCTGACGCCGAGATCACAAAGATCTATCGAGACGTGTCGGATAATGCCGGTCGGGCAATAATGGAGCATTTCTCACCCGAAGGTTTCATCGAACGTCAGGTGAACGCCAAGATATCCGGGCCCGGTATTGCTGCGTTTGACGCCGCGATTGCCGAAGGGCGCCCGGTAATGATGATCACGGCGCATTTCGGTCACTATCTGGCCGCACGCGTCGCCCTGCAGAAACACAGCGGCAAACCGATTGGATGCCTCTACCGGCGGATGGCGAATCCTTATTTCAACGACGCCTATGTCGAAGCTTTTTACAAAACCGGCGCGCCGATGTTCGAACAGGGGCGGCGCGGTATGGTCGAAATGGTTCGGTCACTCAAGAACGGTGGAATTATCGCTATCGTGTCCGACCTGCATGCGTTGGGGGGCGAAGAGCTGACATTCTTCGGCAAACCTGCCGTGACATCCGTGCTGAACGCAGAACTGGCCATCAAATACAAGGCCGTACTGATACCGTGCTATGCCGTGCGCCAGCCAAACGGCATCGACTTTGAAATCATCCTGCATGATCCCGTGCCGCACACTGATCCCAAAACCATGACCCAGTTCACCAATGATGATCTGGAGAAAATGGTTCGGAAGCATATGGGACAGTGGTTCTGGATCCACCGGCGTTGGAAAAGCTGGAACGGGCTCGGCGTTCAACCGGACGACATGCCCTGATCATTTGGCCCAAGTCGCGGCAACAATTGGCCCGTGACCGGCCCTTTGCACAAGCACAACGGCTGGCAACTCTGGTTCCAGCTGCGCCGAGTAAGTCTGCGGCGCTTTCCCGTCCCACCGGCCTGCAATCTGCCATGTCTCAACAACATTGGCATAATCCAATTCCCGCCCGGCTAGTTCACCACGGCGGATCGAGGCATGGCGCAGAGGCGAATACTGAACGATACGCACGTCATAGGTCTCACCTTCGGGCAGTTCCACAGGCGTCACATTCACGGTCACTTCGTCAGCGTCTCGGATTGCTGTCACCGCCGCTTCGGGGGCGGCCTTTAGATGCGCATCAATCAGACGGTCGAGCTCCTGAGCCTGAGCGCCGACAATATCGTGCTGACCATTTATGATCATCTGAGGCGTATAGATCATGGATTTTCCGTTCTCGCGGGCATAAGCCCGTTGCCGGAGCGTGTGATCAGGATCGGCATATTCGTCCTTCCAGCCGATGTAATCCCAATAGTCGACATGCAGCGCCAGCCCGATGACATCGTCGCGTTTCGCCAGCTCATGCATGATCCGGTCCGCAGGTGGGCAAGACGAACACCCTTGCGAGGTGAACAGCTCAACCACCACAGGATCCTCACCGGCCATGGGCTGGGTGGCGAACAGGCAGGATATCAGGGCGGTCAAAGCAGCGGATCTGAACATAAAAACTCTCGGAGTGAGCGGGTATTCTCTGGGATAGCCGTTTTGCCGCTCAACCGCTAATCAACGTTTCTTGAGGGCGGTATCTGCAATTCTCCGCCTAAATGTGTGCAATGGTATACAAAATCGCAAATCCAGTGTCATTGAACCTTGAACCAGCGGCTTGGGTGATGCAGATAACATTCAGCGATGCCCGAAATCCAAGTCATTTGAGAAGGGAGGCCACCCGATGCCCATTAAAGTCGGACAGGATACCGCCAAGACACGCCGCAGTCTGAACGTGAATGGCAAATCCATTTCCTACTATTCGATTCCCGCCGCGCAGCAGGCCGGTTTGGGTGATTTTTCCAACCTTCCTGCCGCGCTGAAAGTCGTGCTGGAAAACATGCTCCGATTTGAAGACAGTGGCTTTTCGGTCTCGGTCGATGACATCAAAGCATTTGCCGAATGGGGTGCCAATGGCGGCAAGAACCCGCGCGAGATTGCGTACCGCCCTGCCCGCGTGCTGATGCAGGACTTCACCGGTGTTCCAGCGGTGGTCGATCTGGCTGCCATGCGCGACGGGATCAAGGGCCTGGGCGGCGACGCACAAAAGATCAACCCGCTGAACCCGGTCGACCTGGTTATCGACCACTCGGTCATGATCGACGAGTTCGGTAATCCGCGTGCGTTCCAGATGAACGTCGACCGCGAATACGAGCGCAACATGGAACGCTATCAGTTCCTGAAATGGGGTCAGAACGCGTTCAACAATTTCCGCGTTGTGCCTCCCGGCACCGGTATTTGTCATCAGGTGAACCTGGAATATCTGGCGCAGACGGTCTGGACTGACACCGATCAGAATGGCGAAGAAGTCGCCTATCCTGACACGCTGGTTGGCACCGACAGCCACACCACCATGGTCAACGGCATGGCCGTTCTGGGTTGGGGCGTCGGCGGGATCGAGGCCGAGGCCGCAATGCTGGGTCAGCCGATCTCGATGCTGATCCCTGAGGTGATCGGCTTCGAGTTGACCGGCTCGATGGTCGAAGGCACCACCGGTACGGACCTTGTTCTGAAGGTTGTCGAAATGTTGCGCGCCAAAGGCGTGGTGGGCAAATTCGTCGAATTCTATGGCGAGGGGCTTGACCGCCTGCCGCTGGCTGACCGTGCAACCATCGCCAATATGGCGCCGGAATACGGCGCGACATGCGGCTTTTTCCCGATCGACGGCGAAACCCTGCGCTACATGCGCAACACTGGCCGCGACGAAGACCGCATCGCGCTGGTCGAAGCCTATGCCAAGGAAAACGGGTTCTGGAGAGGCCCGGATTATGCGCCGATCTACACTGACACGCTATCGCTGGACATGGGCACGATCGTTCCTGCGATTTCAGGCCCAAAACGCCCGCAGGACTACGTCGCGCTGACCGACGCCAAGGCCGCTTTCACCAGGGAAATGAAAGAGACCTTCAAGCGCCCCATGGGTAAGGAAGTCGCTGTCAAGGGCGAAGACTACACCATGGAGTCGGGCAAGGTTGTAATTGCCTCGATCACCTCCTGCACCAACACATCGAACCCTTACGTGATGATCGGTGCTGGCCTTGTGGCCCGCAAAGCCGCAGCGCTGGGTCTGAACCGCAAGCCTTGGGTCAAAACCTCGCTGGCGCCCGGTTCGCAGGTTGTATCGGCCTATCTTGAGGCCGCTGGACTGCAAGAAGACCTGGACAAGGTTGGTTTCAACCTTGTTGGGTACGGCTGCACCACCTGCATCGGAAACTCGGGCCCGATCCAGAAGGAAATCTCGGAAGCCATTGCCGAGGGCGATCTGGTCGCCACGTCGGTTCTGTCCGGCAACCGGAACTTCGAAGGCCGTATCTCACCGGATGTCCGCGCCAACTACTTGGCTTCGCCGCCGTTGGTTGTTGTCTATGCGCTGGCAGGTACCCTCGATATCGATCTGACGTCCGAACCCATCGGTCAGGACAAGGACGGCAACGACATCTTCATGAAGGATATCTGGCCAACGCAAAGCGAAATCGCGGAACTGGTTGAAGCGACCGTAACCCGCGAAGCGTTCCAGTCAAAATATGCGGACGTCTTCAAAGGGGATGAGAAATGGCAAAGCGTCGAGGTACCGCAACAGGAAACCTATGACTGGCCACCAACGTCGACCTACATCCAGAACCCGCCCTATTTTCAGGGCATGGGAGCGGAACCGGGCACGATCTCGAATATTGAAGGCGCCAAAGTTCTGGCCATTCTGGGCGACATGGTGACCACCGACCACATCTCACCTGCGGGATCATTCGCAACCACAACGCCGGCGGGGAAATACCTGACCGAACGTCAGGTTCAGCCACGCGAGTTCAACTCGTATGGCTCGCGACGGGGCAATCACGAAGTCATGATGCGCGGCACCTTCGCCAATATCCGCATCAAGAACGAGATGTTGGATGGAGTTGAAGGCGGATACACCAAAGGTCCGGATGGCGAACAGACGTCGATCTACGATGCCTCGATGGCCTATCAGGCCAATGGCACCCCGCTGGTCGTGTTTGGTGGCGAACAATACGGCGCGGGCTCAAGCCGCGACTGGGCGGCCAAGGGAACCGCACTGCTGGGTGTCAAAGCTGTGATTGCAGAAAGCTTTGAGCGTATCCACCGGTCCAATCTGGTTGGCATGGGCGTGATCCCGTTCGAATTCACCGGTGGAGATACCCGCAAAACTCTGGGTCTGAAGGGGGACGAAACCGTCTCAATTCACGGGCTGGATACGGTCGAGCCGTTGCAGGACGTGCCCTGCACCATCACCTACGCAGATGGGGCTGAGACGACCATCCAGTTGAAATGCCGGATCGATACCGCGCCTGAGATCGAATACATCGAAAACGGCGGTGTGCTTCAATACGTGCTGAGGAATCTGGCGAAGGCCAACTAAGCCTGACCGGTCTGGACAAATGACAAGGGCGCCTGCGGGGCGCCCTTTCCTTTTCTGTATTTCAGTATCCCATTCACGCATTTTTAAGTGGATTCCTTGACCCTGCTACAAAAACCGGAGACGCGTATGCAGGAAGTCGTCATTGTCAAATCCACGCCCCTGCCGGGGAAATTCGCGGCGCTTGCCAAACTGATCGGGGATCTGGTTGCCGAAACCCGAAAATTCCCCGGATGTCGTGCCGCTTATTTTCTGCTCTCGCCCGTAAACAACGAACAAGTCGTTGTTCACATCTGGGAAAACCCCGACGCGTTTGAAGCCTACCTGAACTGGCGTGCCGACAAAGGCGATTTTCTGCGAATCAACGAGTTTCTTGAAGTCGAGCAGGATTTCCAAACCTACCAGCTCGCCTGAACCAGAGGTTGAAAGGCCCTACTCTGCCGCCTTTTCAAGCGCAGGCCGGATCGTGCTTTCGATGACACGTTGCGTAATCGGGCCCGCAAAGCGTAATATGATCGTTCCATCACCGTCGATCACATAGGTTTCGGGAACGCCGTACAGACCCCAGTCAATCGCCATACGGCCCTGTTCGTCGCGGCCGATGGCAGTGTACGGATCGCCAAGATCATCCAGGAAAGCCTCGGCATTGCTCAGCTTGTCTTTGTAGTTGATGCCGTAAACCGGGATACCTTCAGCTGCCAATGCCTCGAGGTTGGGATGCTCGGCACGGCATGGCGCGCACCAACTGGCCCAGTAGTTGACCAGCTTGACCTCTCCGTCGCGCAGCGTTTCGTCGTCGAAAAGGGTCTTTCCCGAAAACTCGGTTAGAACCACGGGCGGCGCTGGTTGCCCTTCGCGGGCCGAGGGTAAGGCGTTGGGATCTTCGCGAAACATGCCGATGCCTGCGAGAACCGCAAATGCGCCAAAAATCAGAGGCGGCGCAATCATAAGGGGCGAGACTTTAGCCATTGCGCGACATCCTCTGTTCGACCTTCTCCATTTCCGCGCGCACCTTGCGCCCGCGCATCACGCTGAACGCAACTAGCGCCACGATAAGAGCGATGGAAACAGCATAAGACGACAAAACAGCGTCTGCATATTTTCCAAGATCGGGGATCATCCGCCTACCCTTTCCCGTGCCTGTAGCGCCTTGATACGACGGGCGCGAATTTCCGTTCCGGTGCGGTACAACACCAAGGCGATGAACAGCAGAACAAATCCGATGATGCAGGCCAGCAGGGGGTAGAAAAAGACGTTGCTGACTTTCTCTTCCGTATCCGCCCCGGTAACGGCCCCGGCCCGCATGACCGATGCGCCCTGATGCAGGCCCTGATTCCAGAAATTCACCGCGTATCGGCTGAGGATTGCAAAGACCGACCCAACCAGGCACAGAACCGAGGTCAGATCGGCTGCGGTATCAGGATCCTCGATAGCTTCCCACAAGGCGACATAGCCAAGGTAGAACAGAAACAGGATCAGAAACGACGTCAGGCGCGGGTCCCAGGCCCACCATGTACCCCACATGGGCTGTCCCCAGATGGCCCCCGTCAGCAGCGCTATCAGGGTCATAACGATCCCGATCGGTGCAGCAGCCCGTGCCGCAAGCGCGCTGACATGATGGCGGCGCACCAGCCAGACCAATGAGGTGGCCAGCATCATCAGCCAGCAATTGATCGCCATCAACGCCGCCGGAACGTGCAGATAGATGATCTTGACCGTCGACCCCTGCTTGTAGTCGTCCGGTGTAAAGAAAAAGCCCCAGATCAGACCGACAACGATGCAGATGGTCGAGACGATCCAGAAAAACGGCAGGACCCGTTCGCTGGTTTCAAGAAACTTGCGCGGGTTGGCATATTCCCAGAGGGCGTTAGCTTTGGCTGCGATTGACATGGGCCCTATCTAGTCCGAGTTGGGGTGGTTCTCAATTGACATCCATCAAACTTGTCGCGGTTCACCGCAGATTGATACGTAGCACGGCAGCGCTGGCAAAGGGCAACAATGCGATGGTTGCCGCCGTGATCCCGGCCAGCATCAGCAGTGGCGTCTGCACCTCCATCCCTGTTGCTCCACGCCGGGCAACTTCGGCCCCGAAAATCAGGGTGGGGACGTAAAGCGGCAACACCAGAAGCGACAGCAATAGCCCGCCACGTTTCAGACCAACGGTGAGCGCAGCACCAAATGTCCCGATGACGCTCATGGCCGGGGTACCGATCAGGAGCGAGATCACCAGCCAGAAAAACCCCGGCATCGGCAGGCTCAGCAAAACACCCAGAAACGGCGCGGCCAGAACCAGCGGCAGACCAGTGGTCAGCCAGTGGGCCAGCGCCTTGACTGTGACAACCGATTCCAGCGGCAGCGGTGCCGTGGCCAGCAGGTCGAGCGAGCCGTCTTCCCAGTCCAGTGCCAGCAGGCGGTCAAGCGACAGAAGGCAGGCCAGCAAGGCCCCCAGCCAGAGCACACCGGGCGCAATCGTGGACAGCAGCGAGGATTGCGGCCCCACCGCAAATGGCACCATCACAGTAACGATCAGGAAAAAGGCCAGACCCAGCCCAAACCCGCCGCCTGCGCGGAAAGCCAGTTTCAGGTCGCGCAGCAACAGGGCGATCACAGGAAACCTCCGTCGAAATCGTCGATGGGTTTGGGTTTGGCCTTGTTAGGACCGACGTCCAGAACCTCGCCATCAAGGCCAAGGTCGATATGGGTCGCGATCAGGGCTGACCCGCCCTGACCCAGATGTGCTTCCACCGCATCGGCAAACATTTGCACCGCGTTTCTGTCCAGCGAGACGGTCGGCTCGTCCAGCATCCAGATCGGCCGCCCTGTGACCAGCATCCGTGCCAACCCCAACCGCCGTTTCTGGCCCGCCGACAGATTGCCGGCGTGACGGTCGGCGAGTTCGTTCAATTCAAAAGCGTCCAGCGCTGGCTGGATGTCATATGTGCCAAAGACCGCTGCCCAGAATGTCAGGTTTTCAGTCACTGACAATGTCGGTTTGAGCCCGTCCGAATGGGACGCGTAAGCGATCTGGTCCTCGGCCCCTTCGATCTTGCCTTCCAGCGGAGGTTGCAAGCCAGCCAACGTGCGCAGAAGCGTCGTTTTGCCGATACCGTTCGGCCCCCGCAGGATCAGAGCCTTGCCCGGCGACAGCTGAAAGCTGAGGCCTTCAAGGACGGGAACACCGCCACGTGTGATCGACAGATCTGTTACAGTCAAAGTCATGAGACCCGCTTAGCGGATTGTCCGCAGGGGCAAAAGGCGAGATTTGCCGCAGGATGCCGGTACACAACCGCTGCCCCATGTCGGAGTGAGGGGCCAGCCCCTCACACTCCCCGGGATATTTTCGGCCAGATGAAGAGGATCCCGTCAGACTGGGATCAGGGCAAGTGCGATGCGGCGGCCTTCAGCGAGCAACACATTGTAGGTGCGACAGGCGGCGGGAGAGTTCATGACTTCAACACCAAGTCCGGCATTTTCCAACTCAACCCGTAGCGATTGGGGGATCTGGGCCATGTCCGCGCCAGTGCCGATGAGCAGGACGTCAATCCTGCCCGCCAGGTCCAAAAGGGGGTGTCGGTCTTCATAGCCGCCCCACTCTGCCGGGCCTGCCGGTCCTGTCAGGACAGCGCCATGGAAGATATCGCCGCCAATTCGAAAAAACCCGGGGCCGTACCCATCTATGGGTTTGGCATCTGTAAAAGTAATCTGCTTCAGACGCATGATGTCCCTTCTTCAATCCAGAAGCGGCAGCCCGGAAATGACGGCAATCAGGATAACCGAATAGGCCGCGAGGCGGTAGATCCGTTCAAGTCTCGGGTCGAACAGTGCTTTGCCGATTAGTGTAGTTGTCAGGTAAGGCACGCACAGCAGCAGGACAATCCACAGGATGGACAAATCTGCAGCACCGCTGATGAGGATGTTGAAAACGATGACAACATCCAGCAATGCCAGAAAAATGATCGTGTTGGCACGAATCTTGCGCACGTCGGTAGAACTGGCCAGATAGAATACGATGACAACCGGGCCGGTCAGCCCGGTCATGCCGCCGACAACACCCGCGCTGCCGCCGATGGCGAGACGTCCGGGTAGTCCCAGTTTCCCCTCCCATCGCCAGCCGGTCACCACGGCCAGCAGGGTCAGACCGGTTA
>NZ_JBXWSG010000032.1:0-37552 GCF_059613305.1 Ruegeria sp. BHSB056
AGACCGAGCGCAACTGTCCGCTTGTCTCCAGGAAACAATAAAAGCTACCATCTGATTGACCGCTCTCAAACAACGGATTGCTCCTCCAGCGGACGCATACGCTGCAATAGCACGTGTGGCGGTCTTGAATGACTGGTCTGGCGACCTAGGCTGCAACGCAGCAACCTGCGTGCTGCGTCTATGAACCGATGCTGCACCAAGGCCAGCTTTTGTGGATTGCAGCATTAGTGTTTTTTGCGATGAGCCGGATGGATTGGGCACCCTATAGGCTGTAGGTAGCGATCTGCGCGTTTGGCCGATCATCTCACGTTGACGATTGACGGCGCAACCTGTGCTTGAGAATCAAATTTACTGTTCTACCGGCGTTAGGTGATGGTTTCCGACAACTCCCGCTGCGTCGCAGTCATCGCAGCGTCTAGGTTTGTCTTGTGGCCGTTTCGAGAAAACCTGAAGACGAATCGTAGCCTTGAATGCTGTCAACAAAACGCTTCTCAGCTCGGCACGTCAAGTCATGAAGGAAGCAAATCGCCTATGATGACGGCGAGTTCTTCAGAGTTTTGAAACTGCGGAAAGTGACTGCGTTCAATCGTCACGATATCTGTGTCAGGATAGGCCTCAAGCATTCTGTTTTGGGCTTGGACCGGGATAACATCGTCTTTGGTGCAGCGGATATACGCACGCGGTATTGCCTCAAATTCAGGGCTTCGATTAAACTTAGCTGCCAGGGGCTCAGCGGGCTGACGCACAACTTCAAGCTGTTCGAGGTGAGGTAAAAAGTCACCGAGGAATCCCCTTTGGTCAAAGAGCCCGCTGCTCATTATCCAAGTCAGGATGTCAGCGGGTGACTGTCCGTCACCTGGGAGCATGGCTGCCACGTAGATCAGCTTGGCGATCCGACCGGGATTCTTCTCCGCCACTTGAGAGATCACCGCACCACCCATTGAGTGCCCCACCAAAACAACATCCCGTCCACTGCCCGCAGGGAAGAGATCGGTGATCGCAGCGATGTAATCCGCCATGCCGACACCTGATGAATAGGTTCCGCCTCCAAGAATATCGCTAAACTCAATCGGGATGTGGTGACCTGGGAGATCTGCCGCGAAAGACGTTGTGACGCGAGGCGCGAGTTTGCTTGGTACGCTCGTCCAGTTCTTGGCGGTTCCGTTCATCCCGTGCACGAAGATTAGTGTTGTCATGGATATCCTCGTTGACGCAAAAATTGTCTCTTTGATCCTTGGCAGGTTCAATGGAATTCGTTCAAAGCAGTGTCATAGGTCCGAACACCGAGTTGACCGGCATTGACCATTTCTTGAAGCTTGTCGCGCAGTTCTGCATTGCGACCGGCGTAATTCGCATTGATGTCGATCAACGCATCAAGTGGATCAGCCGAGGCGAGCGCTGCCCGAACCCGGGTCTTCTTCGCCCGGCCTTGGTGATGGATGTCGGCGATGACTGCACAGATCGTATCTGGCTGCCCGTCTAGGTTATACCACCGCGCATATCGCCCGGCCATTTTGTGCTGCAAAATATCAAACGATATCTCAACCTGAAGGTCCCGTTGGGACGCATGCGTGTTGGTCCAATGAATGACGCGGGCAGATTGTAGAACCTCTTGGCGATCATGCGCCAAGCGCCGTGCGTTCAGGTAATCCATGAACCGTTGCAATTGCCGGCGCCCTCCTGGACCGGTTGCCGTGGCGACCTCAAGATCGGTTAGGCTGCCATTCTCATCGCGGCGATGCACCCGGCCATTGTGCAGCACAAGCTCGGGGAAGTAATCCGCCGCCTCGGGCATTTGCAGCAATTTTCGGAAGAACAGAATCAGGTTGTCATTCGCTGTATGGGCTGCCAATTGATAGAAGCCAAAGGTGAATTTTGCACTGTCATAGGTGTTGATCAGGTTGAAGTGGTTCTTGCTCTCGCAATACCCAGTGAGTTCAAGGAGTTGTGCCCAGTGATCATATTCGTCGACGTAATCCGCTGCCGCATAGGTCACGCCGTAATACTCGTTCACGCGCTGGAACAATCCAACGTAGTTCCCATTGCGGGTCTCTCGCCCAACATAAAAGCGTTGCGCCTCGTTGCCCTGCGGATCAGCGTACCATTTTCGTCCGATCTTAACCAAGTCAAACCCTAGGCCACGGGGCGCCTCTGCTGCTCGGTTTTTGATGTTCAGATCGAGGTCGGACCCCGGGAAGGTCCCAAAGAAAAGGCCCTGGGTCCCGCTATAGGCCGCTTCGAACGTTTCGAGGAATTTTTCCGGCGTCCATTTCACCACTTCGTTTTGTGAGTTTGAATAGTGGTACACCATGCCGTTCGAATAAATGCCGACATGCTTTTGCGGAACGTTGCGTATTGTCTTGCTCGCCAGGTCGACGTTGGACGTCTTAGTGACAAACACCAACAATTCTTGGTTTAGGGCGGCATCCCGCCAAAGACCCACTTTAGGGCAGACGGCGAAGATCTCTTGCACCCGAATGTTGGCGGATGTGCCGTTCCCACCTTTGTACTGTTTGCAGTTATAAGTGAATTCCAAGCCACTGATGTGGCTGACAAAATGGGCGCAATGGTTGGCGGTTGTGGAATGAAATCTGCCATCGCAGATGTCCGCGATCGCGTGTCCCAGCGCATTTTCAAGCGCTGCGTTTAAGGTCGTCATCAGGTTTCCTCCATTTCAATTGTCTTGCTGCTTTGAATGCGCACGGCGCGCAGTGCGGCGCGTTCTGTAGGAGTGGACAAACTCTTTGACATCGTCGTTCGGGATAGCTCGTATGGACCAGATATGGCTTTGGTTCAGGCACAGATCAGGGACGTACCAAGGCCGTACGCCCCGCTTGCTGCAGTCATTGGCGCATGGCCAACTCGCGACACGGTCCAACGGACTGGGAAGCTGATCCTGGGGCAGGGTCGGCTCCAGGAGCCGCCACACCCCGGTCTCGTCCTTATAGGTCACCCAAACGTGGCCTTCGCTGACCTGATCATCCGCCCACTTGACCGAGCCCATGACTGCGCGCACGCAATATTCCGAGATGCCCGAAGCGATGAGAAGCGAGGCCAGCAAGAAGGCGCTGTCCTCGCAATCGCCCGTGCCGAGCGCAATTGTCTCGGCGGGGAATTGGAAGAAGTTCTCGCGCCCTTGCGAGCTTCTGTCAGAAACGTAGGTGATCGTGGTTGCGAACCATTCCCAGATCAGCCCAGCCCGCCGATCAAAATCGCCCTTGTTTTTGGTCTGCGGCAAGTCGACGATATCGCGAAGGACCCGCCGGACCTCGTCCATATCAGAGCCCGTGATCCATTGGCGCAAGTCGGTCCAGACTTTGACGTCTGGATGTCCTACAACTACGCGCCCCCCCTGGAAACTGGTGTTTTTCTGGAGAATCCGGTCGCCGTCCCAGTGGTATGGCAAGGGACCCGCGCCTCAGCTAAAGATCTTGCGATTGCGAAGGGCTTCTGGTCCCTCGAGCTGCGGCGATTGCGGATAGACCCGGCTGGGAAGAACGCCGCGCAGCTTGTCGTGGAACTGCTGATATGTAATCTCTGGATCCGCCTTGATGAGCTTGATCGCGTTGGCTGACATTGCGCCGTTGAATTGCCCGTCAATCCAAGCGTCATAAGAAAGTTGGACCGCGGAACACCCTGTCAACAAAAGGTGGTTCATCCCTGCCCCACTGCCGAAAGAGCGATGACGCGTGGGCACGCGCATTGTGTCGAATTGCCGATGGTTGTCCATTGGCATGTAGCGCGCCAACATGGGATACTGGGCCTCACCCTCTTCGCTGGGCGGCCGAAGCATGTTGCGTGTGACAGTTCCGGAATGGCACGAGTCGCTAATCACTGTGAGATAGGCGCCGTCGGCCAGTCGGCCGATGATCGCGCGGATCTCATCATCAATGATGTCGCGATCATGGGCACAAATGGTTTCATCGTAGTTATCGGCCTCGTCCGCGTCCGCCCCATCCAACTCGTAAGAGCCATGACCCGAAAACGTGACGACAAGTCTGTCCCCATCCGTGGCACCATTAATCAAGCCAGACAGTGCCGCCAGGATTCTGTCGGCTGTTGCCTCTCCGTCAGCCAATTTCGATACGTCAAACCCGAATTGCTCGCTCAGCAATGCGCTCCAATCGTTCATGTCATTAACGCAGCCGTTCAAGTCGTTATGCGTACCAGGGTAGTTGTTGATTCCTATGCATATGGCTTTCTTGGACATCGAAATTTCCTTTCTGATTTCTCTGCTGATTTCTCGGCATCTACCGGTGCAACGAAGGTGTTAGGAAAAGATCCCCCATCCGGTTCGCGCATCAAGTGCGGGCGTGTAGATGCCAGTTGCGCGCCGCCCATTACCTGCCACAGAGTTAAAACTCCGCTCGGCGCCGGTCATCTTGTCCAGAGTTCTTGCGCCAAGGTACCCGGTCTCTGTCAGACCCAAATGCCGTTGCAGTCGCTGCACTTCCGGGCCGCGCGATCCTGTCCGTAACGCGGTCAGATTGGCACTATGGCCGCTCGCTGCGGCAACTGCCGCTTCCTTGCCAGTGGTTAGCAAAAGATCGACGCGTTTCTTGGCACCGATCTGGTTAAGCACAATTTGAAAACGAGCCCATTGATCAGATGGATCCTTGAGGCCGCGCACCGTCAAACACCCCCAGGACGAGAACATTGCCCCAAGATGCGCCTGCTCTGACAAGTAGTAAGAGCAATGAACATTGTCCAATGGCCGCGACAAATCGAATATATCGAGCGTTTCCAACTCACCGTTGTTCGTTGACCGCAGGACCGTCGCCCGAGCACCAGTCTCAGGATCGGTACTTGAGCTACCGAGGCGCAAAGCCGGATGGAGGCTACGGTGCCGCCAAATATAGAAAGTGTGCAACCCGGTTGGCAGCATATTTGCCGCAGACCCACCATTGGCATATCCGGCAACTGCCGCCCGACATGGCACTGTCGAACCCGTATAAGCGGTGATCCGTTTAGTTTCCGGGAAGTAGAAACCTATGACACAACAAAAAGTCCGGTGGTCGGGGCGCGTCGTTTCTAGTGTGATCGACTGTGACTCTTCGATTTGATGGCTCGCCGTAATCACGGCGCCACGCAATGCGAACGCAATCACTCCAGACGTGCGATGCGGTTTGTACCGCCCCGTTTGAAAAAGTGTTTCCAGCGTATCTGCTGTCAGCTCGAACGCGGGAGTCTCCGGCAGTTCGGCCAAGAAGGCGTAATCAGGGGCCTCTTTGTCTTCAGACGGCCACTGAACGTCGGAGAAGCTGACGTCTCGGGACCCCGAACGCGGTTGGGTATGGCGCGTGATGTCTAGGTCCTCGGGGTCGGGCTGCGCGCCGATGTCATCGGTTAGCGCAGCCTCTTGCATCGTTAAACCCGATTCATCACCCTTGGGTTCGACCTCGTGTTCCGGGGGATAGTCGGTCAATTCGTTCTTCATTTCCTATCTCCTTCTGAAACAAGCGCGGTAGAGCTGAAGTGACTGTCGAGGCCCACAAGAGGCGCCGAACTTTGTCTTGCAGCCTGTGATATGTTTAGGGATCCAAACCAGAGACAGCAGGCGCGGGTCTTCTCTTCAATTGTGGGTGCCCGCGCGGTTCGCAGTGTGGTCGCCGAAATCAGCGTCTCCAGAAGTCTCAAGGTACTTTGCACCCGGATCGCTTGATTGCTCGATGCTCCCGCCATTCCCTGTAGCCCGAGCAAAACTAGCCTTTTCATCAGCTGCGATCGATGCACCGGCGCGCATTCGGTAGAAAGAAAAGTAGTTGTTACGCTCTGAAAGAATCTGCGTCTCATTTGGCTTCCCCTTTACTTTTGATCTTTTCAGGCAAGCTGGCTTTGCACCCGACCGAAGCTACGATTACCTTCCAGCGACAATTGTGCGGCCGCAGCGTATCTCGACCGCGAATTCACCGTTACTCCTGCGTTATCCAAGCGGCTTTTTTGTGCTTGTTCAAAGTGCCATTCTCTTTGCTCTGGGCGATGGGAAACATAGGAATCACGCTAGGATCAGGCCGGTTGAGCGGGCCTCAGCTACCCTGCATTTGCGTCCCAAAGCACCCGACTTTTGAACAGAGACATATCCGGAAGCATTGAAGTAGTCCCAGCATTGATCCGGCATGTTTAGGTCGCAGATTTCATTGAGGGCTAAAACATGCCGGTGAAAGCCCTTGCAACGATCCTATGTGGGTGCGCCTTGAGTTTTGTGAAGCCATCTCAATCGGGTTAAAGTCTGGGCTTTATGGAGGCCAAAACAGGAACCAGTACCCGGCCTTACGCAGGTCTTCGTCCGCGCATGTAGTCTTGTGTATGGCAAGAATATCCAGGATAACGACGGTGCCCACTAGAGCGCGTGGATCTGCCGTTCGAGATTAGCTTCAACCGATCTACGGCTTTTGGAACATGAACTCCCAGCAGTGGTTCTGAATATGAGCCTCGGATACGGTGCCATAACCTTTGCGGGGAGCCTTCATAGGTAGGCGTTCATCATCGAATCTTCCAGCGAAACGGGCGCCCCAGCTGTTTCTAAACAAAAAGCGGCCTTCGGCACCGTGCTCGCCGTTCTGGTACCCAACGATACAGACAGCGTGTCCTCCGTTAATCACTGATCCAATGTCATATTCTTCTATGATGTCGACAATGTTTGGACGGTCGGTCGGATTTGGATCAGTAACATAGCCGAACCGCCAACCGTTACTCAAATTGTGCGACCACTGGTCGTCTCCAACGTAGAGTGGGAACGCAGCGGAAATAGGGCAGCCGTGTTTGAGAGCCTGCCGAAAAGTCGTGACGAGATCCATTTCTCTCCAGGCATCAAGGGCATTTTTGTAAAGGCGCGCGTAGTAAAATGAACCCGGATCAAATCTCCGGCCTCCTGCCTCGTCCAAAGCGCCCTGTTCGGGCAATTCGGTATAATCCGATTCGGTAATCTCAGCCCGATATGGCATGGTTGAATCCAGGCAAACTCCCGAAGATTCCAATGCGTTGGCGCCCTGCTGCATGAACGTAGCGCCGCTTACATAGTTAACCGGGCGGTCTTCTGGCTGATGCTCATTGCGCATCTTGTAGTACAGGAACTCCTCAGAGTAGTTCGCAACGCTTGGCTGATTGCCCCTTAGATGCTCGTGAAGCTCGATCATCGCCAAAACAGAAAAGGCGACACAAGTTGACCGATAGTCACCTTGGTCTTGCGGTTCCCATGCCCGGAACAGGTTCAACGCGGCGTCGTTTATTGGGTCCAGCGACATCGTCGGCGCTGCAGAAAATGCTGTCGAACTCGCGAAAGGAACTAGTATGTCAGCATCTGGACTCGCCCAAAGTTGATTTCGCAGAATTTCAAACAGCGCCGCCTGGTTCTCGATTGCCCACGCGTCGCCATCGTTTGGGATGGCGCTGCCGTAGGGCGATTTTACAAAATTGGCCATGTTATTGCGTCACGGTTTCATGAGTTAAAGGTTCGCCAGACGGTATGAAATCCTTTAGCTCTTGTTTGCATTTTTCAACTAACTGCTTCACGGCCTCTCCCGCCAGCAGTTGTTTCGCAATTTCTTTTGCGAGAGTTTCTCCAGCCTCGGTGTCTGACGGGTAGTGAACACCGGCGATTTCACGATTGAGACTAATCCGATCGGCCATCGCAAACAGATATTGGTTCAGGGCGTCCTGAGTCTTATCGGGAGCAATTTGCGAAATCACCTCGGCGATCAGATGCGACTGAGTTGAATGATTGCTTGGATAAGAGGCGTGGGCTGGGGTCGGAATAATTGGCAATAGACCGGGATAAATTTGCGAGGGTCGCGGCCGATTGTACATCCGTTTGAAATGCATGCCGACCATGCTTCCGATCTGTAGACAGACGAAAATCATCACAGCCGTATTTCGCCGATGCCGGACACTGCTGTTCAAAACATTCAGAAAATAATGTGCGAAATTCCCACTTTGATCAATGATTTCTGCAGCCCTAGTTGGCAACTTTCCGCCATGTCTCGTTTCGAACATTTTCTTTATTTGCTCATCCAAGTGACGGTTCTTTTTTTCGTCTTCCGGGGTTGGCATACCCATTATGCCAAGATCCAGTTCGGCCAGAATGGACGGTGCAAGACCCATAGCTTCAAGATCCGGACTCCATTCCGATTCAGGAAAAGTACCACCCTGCAATATGAGAAAAGGCGCTGGATCCGGCCCTTCGATATGAAACGGCTCCATAAACGGGAATGCAGATCCTCCCGCCAACCCAACACCAACACCTGCGCCGTTGCCTGCACCATTCCCCGCACCGTTGCCGGCACCGTTTCCTGCACCGTTGCCCGAAGCCAGAATTGCAGCAGCTTGTGACATAGTCCCCTCCGTTGATTACCTTTTTTGCATCTAAGTTAAAGCCGTTAGAATAGCGTGAAGAAATCGTGTTTGGCGATTTGGGACTTACTGGGCAGCTGCCCCAAGTTCATTTCTAGGAGTTCAGCCCGGCTTCTACCAAATGACGCCCGTATTGCTCGCGCAATTGATTGTTACGGAACGGATGCCGCGCGATAAACTGCTTAACCCGGAAGTTTGGCTCGATTTTATGGTGATGCGCGACAAGAATTTGTGCTTTCCGCTGTCTGCCAGAAGCAAAAAGGGACGCGATAGTGAATCGAAGATTTGACACATAAGTCGAATTCTCTTGGAAACTGGAAAGGCCCAGCTCTGCCGCAGTGTCATAATTTCCGGCAGTGTAGTGAGCAATACTCGAGAAATGCTGATTTCGAAAGTGAAAAGGATCAAAGGGCGATAGAGAAATGGCCCGTTCTCCGTTCACAATCGCCTCGTCCGTTCGACCGCAATAGGCAAGCCCAGGCACTGTCCAACTCAGTGTTTCAGAATCCCCCGGCATCAAGGAAAGCGCCTGATCGAAATGAGACTGCGCCTCATCATAGCGGTAGGAAAAAATGAGGCGGTTGTGCCCTAGAAGGGCAAGCGCACGCCCATCGGACGGAACCAAGTTAATCGCCGCGCGCGCATGTTGTTCGAGTTTCTCTTGATCTTGCTGAGGATCGCGAGACCACCCCTGCCAAATACGAATACTGTACCAATCCGCCGAAGCCGCGTGGGCGGGGGCGAAACTCGGCCCCTTCTTGATGGCAGTATCCAACAACTGGCCTGCCTCTCGAAAGGACTGCATAGACAGCATGAAAATCAGTTCACGCGCCCGCAGGACCAAGTGGAAGGGTTCCAGTTCGGATGCGTCGACTGAGCGAGTCCGCGCAAGCTCAGCTCCATGCAACGAAGGCGCAACCGAGTTCACAATGCGGCTTACAATAGCCGGATGAACATCCAGAACGGCGGTATGGGCACAACGATGAACATCAGCCCACAGCACTTGTTCAGTTACTGCGTCCGCCATTTGCACGGTGACGGCAGCCTGGTCCCCGTTTGACCGGATCGAACCGGTCACCACATACCGTGAGCCAATATCCTCGTGTACTTTCCTAGGGCTCGGCGATGGGCTATCCAGATACCGGCGCATCGTGTTTGACGAAATTGGCGCTGGGAGAACGAGGCCTGCCAGAGCGCAGGTAATCTCGTCCAAAAGCCCTAAGGTGACGTATCCCGGCGTCTCTACAGGCCCAAGCCGCTCAAACGGAACAACGGCAACCGAAACGTCACGAGGTGTATTGCCCGGCAGGGCATCCAGATCGCTGGAGTCCAGCGCAAATGTAGCGCGCTTCGGGACTGTTTCGGCGGCTTCCAAGTTTAGCTTGATTTGCGCGGCCAGATCTTGCGTCGCCAATGAGGGCGCAATGTCCAGTTCTTGCTCGAAATTCTCATATAGCTCGTCGTAAAACCGGATCGCAGTCGATGTCTGATTCAACTCGGCATTGCACATCATGATAGCGCGAGCGGCGGCTTCGTCGAAACTGTTTAGCTGGAACGCAACTTGTGCAGCACGCAACCTATTTTTTGGCTCAACGTCCGAGTCTTTGTAGATTTCCGCAAGCGCGTTTCCCGCACGTTCGAGGAGGTTGGCCCGAAATCCGTTGATCCAATCCTCCAGCGGACCGCTGATCGACTGGAACTGGGATAATATATTCGGCGCATGCACAATTGCTTCAATCTCAGGTGAAAAAATATTCCCACTTTGAATAGCCTCAATGGAAGCATCGACATCCGTATCCAAAACTCCGCTGACAACATGGAGTTGGTTCCGGTTGGTTTTTAAGAAGCTCTCTCGATCATCGCCGACAGCCCGCCGAATCTCTGATAAAACCTGACGCAGCGAACCTCTTGCTCGAGACAAAGGGAGCGTAGGCCAGAGCATTCCGGCTAGCGTGTTTCGGGCATGTACACGGTCTTGTGAAAATGCCAAGTAGGCTATCAACGCCTTGGTTTTGTGTCCGCGAACATCCAAAACCAAATGGTTTGCTTCTAAGCGCCATTGTCCAAGCGCATATACACGAAAGCATGCCGATCCTCGAGCCAATTCCCCTCCCAGTGATCGAAGACTTAAGTCAGTAACTTAAAAAAACCTGTCTAATATTCTGTGTGTTTAGACACCACGTCAATGCCCTCGCTGAATTTTGTGTCTCTCTAAAAGGCGCAAACTACGTCATCCGAACAAACGCTAGACCAATGGTCAGGTCGAAGGGATGAACCGCACGATTAATAACGCAACGATGAAACGATATCACCACGAAAGCCGCGAGCAGCTTAGTAGCCATTTCGGAGGCTTCCCTAACGGTTACAACTTTGCGCGTTGTTTGAAGACCTTCAATGGAATGACTCCTAAAAACAAAACTGCAAAATCTGGATTTCAGAGCCAGACAAATTCATTGCGATCCCAATAAACCAGAGGCCTAGACTAAACACCCGGCTTCGGACTTACCGATGATTTGCTACGCCGATATCCAGGCGGAACCAAATACCTTAAAATTCTTCAGTACTGACTTGCGTCTATCTTAAGAAGCCGCTCCACCTCGCTCCTACTCATCCAATCGACGTGGCAAGCCTTGCGCGCCCGAGTACAAAACTACACCGAATACGTCTCTCGGCATTCTATTTGACTGACGCCCGCGTAAAAGACCACTTTAGCTGCGCACTCAAATACTGCGAGCGATCGATACTGCTTCCAAAAGTGTCTCCCAAAACGAATTGCAAAAATAGGTTTTCGGCAACTCTGACTTCTCCACCTAGCCCGGCTTGCCAGTAGGTGTCTTTGATCCCAGAAAACTCCTCATCATAATAGCCCGCCTCGATAAAGCCTCGAAATTCTGGCTTGTGCTTGTCAACATTGATCGTTGCTGCCCCAAATCGTTGTGTATATCTGAGGCCGATCCCCCATCCATCCACTGTTTCATTAGTGTCGACGCCGTTGATTTCCCGCGAGCGGACAAGGTTCTCCGTGTAACGGAGCGACCCTGTTATTTGCCCGCGTTCCTTCGCAAAAGGAGCAGGGCCCGACGCGGATGCCCAAATCCCAAACCCGGTTTCGTTCGAACCTTGTTGGGGATCGGTCAAGTAAGCGGCAAGACCGAGACCATAAATCGGACGGTTCCATTGTTGCACTTCGTCGACGCAGGTCTGAACTGCCTCCCCACCATTTCTGATGAGGTTCCGGTCGCCGTCGAACAATAGGCTCTTGTGAAGACTTACAATCTCCCGGGCTGCGTTAGACGTGTTCCCTGAGTATTTGCTACGCTTCAGAACCTCAGCAACATCATCCTCAGACAATGCGCCATTTTCATCAGCGCTGGCCCATATCTGATTAGATACTGTACGAGTTTCTGTTACATCTATGCCGCCAGAGATAAGAATGGGTGTTATTCGCGAATTGAATTCTGTAATCAGGTTTTGAATACGACCAGGATCAAGTTGGCCGCCGCCAATGCACTGCTTGAAATCCTCATACGCAAACAAAGGGTTCTTTTTGTCGTAGATGTAAGAAACTCCCAACCCATACTGCGTGAAACCCGCGTCGCCGCTGGTTTCAATGGCAGAAAATGCAACACTCATCCCGCTCAATAGTCGCGCCGTATTGTAGCGCCCACCCAAGTCAGAGATCGTTACGTTTTCCGGTAGTAACAGTAAGCCTGGATTAAACTCCAATCCCAGAGAAAACGAATCTTCTCCGACGGAGTTGATAGCATTGGGTAAAACCGAAACAGAAAACTCGTCTGCCGTTTTCACTTCCATTACGTTTTCAGGTGCCGCACCTAACAGGGTAAAGAGTGGCGTACTCGGAACACCCAGATCCAGAGCGCCAATGAGATCGCTGGCTTCCAAACACTTTCCGTCGGAACCGGCAACACAGGGGTCCGGCTTGTTCTCCCCCTCGGCTTGAGCAGACACTTGAGATGCTGTCAGCAGGGCAAAACCAGCAATCCTGAGAGAATACCGCGATGTGCATAGTTGTTTCATGGTTGTGCTCCTTTTTTAAACGAGCTTAACAAGCAGTATTTCGGAAACTGGCTGACCTTTTTGGGTCGACACAATCAGGTCTTCCTCAGACTCATCGGTACTTGAGATAATTGTGTGGCGAAGAGCTACGTTCAATTCTGGAACCTGATAGTTCAGTACATCGTAAACGACCAAACGCTGATCCTCCGGCAGGGTTTTTAACCTGTCTCTGACCGCGTTCAAATCGCCGATATCGTTCGAAGAAATGTCGTCGCCTATGATGACTTGAACATGGCCAGGTATCATCAGGGCCCCCGCGTTTACCGAAACCACATTCAACAGATCATTAGGTGGCACGGCGATTTCAAAAGAAACGTCGCCTATTCTCGGCCATTCCATCTCATTCATTTTCTTATCCTTTGTTAGGTGTTGCGATTGTGTTGAAACCTCTCTGACGCAGAAAAAATCACTTACCTGAACGAGAAAGCGTTGCTTTCTTCGGTTTCAGCGTTGTTTGATTACGTTGGCTTCCGAAAAACTATTTTGGTCAGCATGTGACCCGAGCGGGAATTTTGCGTGAATTCAGCGTGAATTCTACCGTGCTACAAAAAAACTATTGGTGAGCATTCAAAGGGGGGTAGAGTCCACCGAATGACGGTCGTCCTGAAAAGTGCTCTGTTGAAATGCGTTGGTTATAGAAACTCCGAATGTACGGTATCAGAGAAAGATAAGTCTATGTTTTCAAATTTTTTTGACAAATACACTGCATCGCAACAAATGGTTCGCAGTATCTGCGCGACGATAACATAGGACGATAATCCAATTTCGGGTGTGTCCGCGCCGTTCAAATTGATGCTCTCCGCGGCGAAAGCGCGGTTTCGGACCTGAGGTCCATCGGCGCGTTCAATGACCGGTTTGTTGACCTGAGTAGCACCGCAGCAGTGGTGATGACGCACCTGCGAACAGATACTGCGTCAGCAAAGGTCGAATTTTGAATGTCGGTAGAGTCCGCAGACCGTCATCTTGCAAGCATCGGGCCCTGCTGCACCGCCGCAAGTCCGCTTTGAGCCCTTATCGTCTGTATTTTACAAACGGTGTCATGCTTGCAACGCGGTCATATAATTTGCGTGCCGCCTTGTTGGTTGTGGTTGTTAGCCAGAAAGTCTGCGCCGCATCGTTTTCGTCGGCATCGGCATAGACCGCTTCAATGAGCGATTGCCCAACACCACCGCCCCTTACGGATGGGTCAACAAATAGGTCTTGCATATAGCAGCGAGGCCCCCAATCTGACGTCGATCGAAGATAGAAATAATGGGTAAAACCAACAAGTTTTCCACCTTGTTCCGCTACGAAACAGAACGGCTCACCCGTTTTGCCTTTTAGAGCATCCCAAACTCGATCAGTGGTCCTGTCCTCAACTTCCCGTTCGTAAAACGCGTTGTAGCCGCACCATAGCATTTGCCATTCGGCCTTGTCGGCTTCCTTAATGCGGCGAATTACTGTCGTTGTCATTTGAAGTACCTTGCGATTGCTGAGGCCAGCAGAGCCTATAAGCTACAAAAGCTCAATGTCTCAAAAGTCCGCTTAGCGGGCGTTCAGGGGCCCCTTGGGCGCGACATTGCCGGGCATGGCGGTTCTTTCCGCAAGGCAGATGTCGCGACCCTCTGTCGAGGGCGTCTCAGCCCTCCATCGCCTCCAACTCGTCAATGAAGCCTGAGATCATCGACAGGCCCTTGTCCCAGAACTTGGGGTCGCTGGCGTCCAGGCCGAACGGGGTCAGCAATTCCTTGTGGTGCATTGAACCACCAGCGCGCAGCATGTCGAAATACTTGTCCTCAAACCCATCCGCGCCGCTTTCGTAAACGGAATAGAGCGCGTTCACGAGGCCGTCGCCGAAGGCGTAGGCATAGACGTAAAAGGGCGAGTGGACGAAGTGCGGGATGTAAGCCCAGAAGGTCTCGTACCCGTCCATGAATTCAAATGCGGGGCCAAGGCTTTCGGCCTGAACGCTCATCCACAGGGCGTTGATGTCATCCGGGGTCAGCTCGCCCTCACGTCGGGCGGCGTGCAGTTTGCATTCAAAGTCGTAGAAGGCGATCTGGCGGACCACCGTGTTGATCATATCTTCGACCTTACCAGCCAGCAGAACCTTGCGCTGTTCCGGGGTTTCGGCCTGTTCCAGCATCTTGCGAAAGGTCAGCATCTCACCAAAGACCGAGGCGGTTTCCGCCAGCGTCAGCGGGGTGGATGACAGCATCTCGCCCTGACCGGCGGCCAGCACTTGATGGACGCCGTGTCCCAGTTCATGGGCAAGCGTCATCACATCGCGCGGTTTGCCCAGATAGTTGAGCATCACATAGGGGTGGACATCGGTGACCGTCGGATGGGCGAAGGCCCCCGGCGCTTTGCCTGGTTTCACCGCCGCATCGATCCATCCTTTTGAGAAGAAAGGGGCCGCGATTTCGCCCATCCGGGGATCAAAGGCGTTATACGCGTTCATTACTGTCTTTTGGGCCTCTTCCCAATTCACGATACGCGTGTCTTCCATGGGCAGGGGCGCGTTGCGGTCCCAGACCTGCATGACGTCCAGTCCAAGCCACTTGCGCTTCAGCTCATAATAGCGATGACTCAGCTTGGGGTAGGCGGCCACGACTGCCTCACGCAGGGCCTCGACCACCTCGGGCTCGACATCGTTCGACAGGTGACGCCCGGTCTGAGCGGTCGGCATCTTGCGCCAGCGATCAACGATTTCTTTCTCTTTGGCCTGCGTGTTGTGGACTCGGGCGAAGGTTTTTACGTTGTCCTGAAAGACCGATGCCAGTTCGCGCGCCGCAGCCTCACGTTTCGCGCGGTCCTGTTCCGTCAGCAGGTTCAGGGTGCCTTCGATGTTCAGTTCTTCACCGTCGACATGAAAAGCCAGACCGGCAATCGTTTCGTCGAACAGACGTTCCCACGCGTCGCCGACAACCCCCAGATCGTGAAGGAATTTTTCCAGCTCGTCAGACAGCTGGTAGGGCTTCATTGCGCGGATGCGGCGGAACACAGGTTCGTATCGGGCAAGATCTTTGTTGGCCGCAAAATGGGCCTTCAGAACGTCGTCTTCGATCCGGTTGATCTCGAGCGTGAAGAACACAAGCGGAGTGGTGAAGATCGTGATCTTTTCCTGCATATCCGACAGGAATTTGGCGCGCTCTGCATCAGTGGTCAGTTGGTAATAGCGCAGACCAGCAAAGGACATGATACGCCCGGCGATGGCGTTGATCTTTTCGTTGCGATGCACACAGGCCAGCAGGTCTGCATCATCCAGATCGGCCAGTTTGCCTTCGTAATCAGCAGCAAATGCGGCACATTCGCCTTCCAGCCAATCCAGATCGCGCGCTAACTCGGGTGCGTCTTCCGCGGTATAGAGATCGCTCAGATCCCATTCCGGAAGATTGCCCAGATTGCCGGAGCCACCGATTGCGTTCGCGTCACGGACAGGGAAGGGGAGGTCGCGCATGGATCACCTTTAGTAGACTGCTTTTGCAAACATCTAGGGCTGGCGCACCCGGATCACAAGCGGCCAATTCCAAAGGTGAAAGGGTTTACGAGGAAACCAGCTCGGATGCGCCATTGGCCTGATTGGCCAGAAAATGCGCCGCGATCTTGTCCAGAACAGGCCCTCGAACCTCGGGTGCTTCCATCAGCACCTCGTGTTCACCATCCGGAATTTCGATCAGCGTTCCGTTGGGCCAATTGGCCATGCGCGCACGAATTGCCTTGCGGTCCACAATTTGCTCATGGCTGCCCAAAAATGTCAGGCAAGGAGCTTTCGGGGCGGGCTGTTCCATCAACCATGCACATTCGTCCAGCGACTCGCGCAGCCACAGATTTGATGGGGCACCCAGCGCAAGTTCAGGATGCTCATTCAACTGATCCTGCATCATCCGGTACATGTCTGGATCACGGGTCAGCATATTGCCTTCGAAAGGTTGCGACAGGACATAACTTTTGAGCGTCGTGGTGGGGGGCGTCCGCTCGCCCAGGCCAAGTGCTGTGCCCCAATAGGCTGTCACGCGGCTTAGGGGTTTCATGACCGGGGTGAAGAAAATTCCCCACATCGGGCCCGTGAAGGCACACGCGGCAAAGCAGCCATTCTCGATGACGGCACGCAACCCGATTGCACCGCCCATCGAATGCCCGACCACGTACCATGGTTTTGGCAGGTCCAGCGCGCTTGCAAGTTTCAGGGTAACCTGAACGTCCTGCTGGTAATCGGTGAACTGATCGACATGTCCGACCCGAGCATCGTCCAGCAACCGATCTGCAAGACCCTGACCGCGCCAGTCGACAGCCAGCATGGCGAACCCACGCTCTATGAATTCGCTGGCAGTATTGCCGTATTTTTCAATGTATTCCGTGCGTCCCGGAAACATCATGACAGTGCCATGTGCCTTTCCGTCCGGAAGCCAGTGAGCAACGCGGATGCGTTTTTGATCCGACGTCGTCAACCAGTGGGCCTTTCCACCGGCGGGGCCGCCGGCCACGTCTTCAAACAAAGGGGCCGGCGAGAACTCCATCAGGCCAGTACCGATGCCAGCTTCATGGCAACACCCATGTCGCCATCAATGCTCAGCTTGCCGGACATGAACGCACCTGTCGGGTTCAATTCACCGCTGAGGATCTGTTCGAACGTGTCGGCATCCGCGCTGAGGGTGACATCAGCATCGTCGTCGCTGACCCGCGCACCGTTAGAATCCAGGACAATGGCACCCAGATCGGCGATATCAAACTTGGCCGAGGCATCAAACGCGCCGCCTTCCAGTTTTTCATTCAAAGCGGCGGCTGCCTTTTCAAGAGTCTCGCTCATGATTTTCCTCATATTGTTAGTGCGCCGTGAATGGACATCCCCGGTCGCAACGCTACACTGACTATTGTTATGAGCATTGCAATCTACAATCTCAAAGGTATCGTCGCGGCACTTTTTGTCCTAGTCACGATTTCCTCCACTTGCCTCGCGCAACAGGCGGATTTGCGCGATGAGGGCGAATTGCTGCAAAAACTTGCCCAATCGACGCCCGAGCAGGCCATTGCTCTGGATCGGCAGTTGCAAGCTCTGTGGGCCCAGTCCGGTTCAGCATCGGCCGATCTGCTGCTGGAACGTGGCCGTGAAGCGCTGGATGACGGTGACGTAGGTGCGGCGCTGGAACATCTGACCGCCCTGACGGACCATGCGCCCGATTTTGCTGAAGGCTGGCACCTGCGCGCTTCGGCCTTTTTCGGGATCGAACGGTTTGGCATGGCCGCTGCCGATCTGGAACATGCCCTGACCCTGAACCCCAACAATTACGAGGCAATCTACGGTCTGGGCCTGATCTTTGAGATTATCGGACAACCCGACAAAGCCTACGAGGCCTATTCACGGGCATTGGCTATACATCCCCACCACGACGAAGTAACCAATGCGGTGAATCGACTGAAGCCGCAGATTGACGGCGCAGCGCTGTAAGGTCCGGGCAGGGGGCAAAGGTGAGCGGGTCATCCCGAATAGTGGCCGTTTTGGGCCCTACGAATACAGGTAAAACCCATTACGCAATCGAACGGATGCTGGGATACCGCACAGGTGTCATCGGTCTGCCGCTGCGTCTGCTTGCGCGCGAGGTCTATGACAAGATCGTCGCCATCCGCGGGCCATCGGTTGTTGCTTTAGTTACCGGCGAAGAGAGGATCGTGCCGCCCCGGACCCAGTATTGGGTCTGCACGGTCGAAGCGATGCCCGAAGGTATGGGCGCGGATTTCGTGGCAATTGATGAAATCCAGCTGTGTGCCGATCCCGAGCGCGGCCATGTCTTTACGGATCGCCTGCTTCGGTCGCGCGGAACAAACGAGACACTTTTCCTTGGCTCTGACACCATGCGCGGCCCGATTGCCGCGCTGGTACCCGAGGCGCAGTTTGTCCGGCGCGAGCGGATGTCACAGTTGGTCTATTCCGGTTCGAAGAAACTCAGCCGGATGCCTGCCCGCAGCGCTATTGTCGGGTTTTCGGTTGAGAATGTGTATGCCATCGCGGAGCTTCTGCGCCGTCTGAAAGGTGGCGCGGCGGTGGTCATGGGTGCTCTCAGCCCACGAACCCGCAACGCTCAGGTGGAGCTTTATCAGAATGGCGAGGTCGATTACCTGGTCGCCACAGATGCCATCGGTATGGGCTTGAACCTGGATGTAAACCACGTTGCATTTTCATCCCTTACCAAATTCGACGGGCGGCGGATGCGCCCGCTGGCCCCGAATGAGTTGGCCCAGATCGCAGGCCGGGCCGGGCGTGGCATGTCGGACGGCACCTTTGGCGTGACCGGCGAGGCGCCGCCGCTGGACGAAGGTGTCGCGCAGGCAATCATGGACAGCCGGTTTACGCCGATGAAAAAGTTGAACTGGCGGAATGCCGCCCTCCGGTTTGGCTCGATTGACGCACTGATCAACTCGCTTGAGGTCAGTCCGAGTGACGAACACCTGATCAAAGCCCGCCCTGCTGACGACCTGAATGTGTTGAAATCGCTGTCACAACAGGCCGAGATTGCCGCCCGCGCAAGTGACGGTCCATCCATTCGATTGCTTTGGGATGTGTGCAGAATCCCTGATTTTCGCGGCATCAGCCATGCAGAGCACGCCAGCCTGCTGGAAGTGATCTATGGCCACCTGCACGAACGCGGCAGTATTCCCGATGATTTCATGGCTCGGCAGATACGGCGGATTGACCAAACCCATGGGGATATCGATGCGTTATCCAAAAGGTTGGCATATATTCGCACCTGGACATATGTTGCGCAACGAAACGGTTGGGTGCGTGACGAATCACATTGGCGTGACGAAACGCGCACTGTAGAAGACAGGCTGTCTGACGCACTACATGAGCGACTGACTCAAAGATTTGTGGACCGGCGTACATCGGTTTTGTTGCGGCGGCTCAAGCAGAAGGAGGCCCTTTTGGCCGAAGTAAATGACAAGGGTGAAGTGACCGTCGAAGGCGAATTCGTCGGTCGTCTGGAAGGGTTCCGGTTCAGCCCGGACAAAAGCGCGCAAGGAACCGAGGCGAAAGCGCTCAAATCGGCATCCCTGCAAGCACTCGCGCCGCAATTCCATCTGCGTGCCGATCGCTTCTACAATGCGCCCGATACCGAAATTGATTTCACCGATCAGGGTGGCCTGATGTGGGGCGAATATGCCGTTGGCAAATTGGTTGCCGGGGCCGAACCTCTCAAGCCCGTGGTCGAGGTTTTTGTGGACGAAGCCGCCGGTCCGGATGTTGAACAGAAGGTGCGGCGCCGGTTGCAGCACTTCATCGACCGCAAGATCGCTGCGCTGTTCGAGCCATTGCTAAATCTGTCGCGCGATGAGGAACTCAACGGGCTGGCCAAAGGATTTGCCTTCCGCATGGTCGAGGCGCTGGGCGTACTGCCCCGCGCAGGGGTCGCACAAGAAGTTAAGGATCTGGATCAGGACGCCCGCGGCGCCTTGCGCAAGCATGGTATCCGGTTTGGCCAGTTCACCATCTTTATGCCGCTGCTGCTGAAACCTGCTCCCACGCGTCTGCGTCTCGTGCTTTGGGCGCTGTCCAGCGGTTTGCAGGAATTCCCCGAAGCACCGCCTCCGGGTCTGGTCACTGTGCCGGTCGCCAAGGATGCACCACAGGGCTATGACACCATGTGCGGCTACCGCGATGCGGGTGACCGATCGATCCGGATCGACATGCTGGAACGTCTGGCCGATATGCTTCGTGCGGAGGACAGCCGTGGCGGGTTCGAAGCCAAGCCGGATATGCTGTCGATCACCGGTATGACGCTTGAACAGTTTGCTGACCTGATGCAGGGGCTGGGCTACAAAGCCGAACGCGGCGAGCGTGACAAGGTCAAACCGGCCCCGGTAGAGCAACCTGTGACAGAGGCGGCGGAACAAGCCGTTACCGACGAGACGTCAGCACCCGATGCGGCATCAGAAGAGGTCGCCGCGCCCGCCGAAGCGACAGCCGAGGCCACCGAAAGCACTGAGGTGGCAGCCGAGGCTGTCGCAGAAGGTCAGGTTGCGGAACCTGCGTCGGATGAACCCGAGGTTGAAGTGTATTACACCTTCACATGGGGTCGCCAGCGCCAGCCGAACCGTGGCCCGCGCCGCGAGCCGGGGCAGGGTAAGGGGAAACCACGGGGCAAACCGCAGGAGGGCCGTGGCAAACCGCATGGCAAGAAGGGCGGAAAACCGCAAGGAGCCAAGACCTTCTCGTCACGTCCACCGAAGAAGGAAAAGGCCATTGATCCCGACAACCCGTTCGCCGCAGCGCTTATGGGTCTGAAGGACGGCAATTGACGCAAGATGGCCGAGGCCAAACTGCGAATTGACAAATGGTTGTGGCAGGCGCGGTTCTTCAAGACCCGCAGCCTTGCCGCCAAACAGGTCAGTGGCGGCCATGTCCGGCTGAATGGAAACCGGGTGCTGAAACCGGCCCAAGCCGTGGCCCCCGGTGACGTTTTGACCTTCTCGCAGGGCCGCATTGTCCGCGTCATACGTGTGGAAAAACTGGGGGAACGCCGCGGTCCGGCGCCCGAGGCGCAAACGCTGTACTTTGATATGAGCGAAAAGCAGGAAGCGCCTCTTGTAAATCCGGGTTTCGAGGGAAAAGGTCGGCCAACCAAGAAAGATCGACGTGCTATTGATCTTTCTCGCCCGGAAGATCACTGATCCTGTCTTGAAGAGCGGGCCAGACTGAATTAGCTAGTCGCTCAAACCGCAAACAGGAATCCGACCATGACCTATGTAGTCACCGAAAACTGTATCGCCTGCAAATACACCGACTGTGTCGAAGTGTGTCCGGTGGACTGTTTCTACGAAGGTGAAAATACGCTGGTCATCCATCCTGATGAATGCATTGACTGCGGAGTGTGCGAGCCCGAGTGCCCCGCCGACGCGATCCGCCCCGATACCGAGCCGGGCATGGAGGAGTGGGTCGAGTTCAATCGCAAGTATTCCGAACAATGGCCGGTGATCGTGACCAAGAAAGACCCGCTGCCCGATGCGGAGGAGCGTGACGGTGAAGAGGGCAAGATGGAGAAGTATTTCTCGGAAGCGCCCGGCGAAGGCGGCTGAGTGATTCGTTCCAAGCGACCTGTTTTGGACATAAAGATCGCAGTACAACCTGTTGAATCAAGGTTGAATACAAAAGATTCCCGTAAGGTTAACTTTCGGGCGTCGTAAATTTGTGATATACTATATCCACATGATGACCGAGATTGGGATGCGCTCCGTAAGTATGCTCACTTTGGAGTTCTGAATTTGTGACAATATCGCCGCCTGACGGGGCTGAGACAGTCCCCGCATGTGGTGCTTTTGTTGTCCGTGTCCCGTCCGCTAGCAAGGAAAAAACTGAATGACAAAGTCGAAAAAGCTCGAGTTCCGCCCGAACGACTATGTTGTCTACCCCGCCCATGGCGTGGGCCAGATTATCTCGATCGAGGAACAGGATGTCGCGGGATTCTCGCTTGAGCTGTTCGTCATCTCATTTGAGAAAGACAAGATGACGTTGCGCGTGCCGACCAACAAGGTAACCGAATCCGGTTTGCGGTCGCTCAGCTCGCCCGATGTGATCAGCCAGGCGATGAAAACGCTGAAAGGCAAGGCCAAGGTGAAACGCGCCATGTGGTCCCGTCGTGCGCAGGAATATGAACAGAAGATCAACTCGGGTGATCTGATCTCGATCGCCGAAGTGGTCCGTGACCTGCACCGCACCGATGATCAGCGCGAGCAGAGCTATTCCGAGCGCCAGCTGTACGAAGCTGCCTTGGAGCGTCTGACCCGTGAGGTCGCGGCTGTTTCGGGCGCTGGCGAGGTGTCAGCCGCCAAACAGGTTGACGAGGTTCTGACCTCACGCGCTGCCTGATCGAAGATACATTGACAATACGGGCCGCTCCAAATTTGGGGCGGCCTTTTTCGTGGCTTGGTGAATTGTTCAAGTGGCGCTAATTTCACTGTGTATGCAGCAGATTACCGGGCGCACATGAAGCAGACTGTGAAATACCTGTACATCGGACACGACCCTGTTTCGGTCTGGTTTAGGTATGCGCTGATTCTGTTCGATGTTGCGACAATCGTTTTCTTTGTCGGGACGGCGCACATCCCGCATGGGCCGGGCTTGACCGTTGCAAGCCAACTGGTCGGTGTACTGATTTTTTTGGATTTCTCTGCACGGCTCTGGATCTCAAAAGACCGCTGGAGATTTTTGCGCCAGATCTACACAGTGGCGGATATCGTGGTCGTCCTCTCGCTGGTGCTTGATCCGTTTTTGACAGGAAACCTGGCTTTCCTGCGGATATTACGCGCCCTGCGTCTGATTCATTCCTATCATCTGCTCTGGGATCTGCGGCGCGACAGCCGTTTTTTCCGCACGCATGAGGACGCTGTTATCGCGGCGATCAACCTACTGGTCTTTGTCTTTGCCACCTCGACGGCCGTTTTGGTGTTTTTTATCCCCGAAGACGCGCAAACGCCTTACATAGATGCGCTGTATTTTACCATGGCGACGCTCACTACGACCGGGTTTGGCGACATCACTTTGGTCACACCGGGCGGCAAAATGTTTTCCGTCTTCATTATGGTCGTTGGCGTAGCCTTGTTCGTCCGGCTGGCGCAGGCGATTTTCGCGCCACAGAAGGTCCGCCACAAATGCCCCAGCTGCGGGCTGTACCGGCACGACCCCGACGCCGTGCATTGCAAACATTGCGGCGATACGTTGCGAATTGAAACCGGGGGCGCGTCTTAGATCTGGGCGCTGATGGCAAGCAGAAATGTGATTTCCGCCAATTGTTGTGATGCGCCCAGAATGTCTCCGGTTTGACCGCCGATCTTGGTCTTCGCGACGAGCCCCAAAACAGCAACGATCAAAGCCGCGCAGAGTATCGCGGTAAGCGCCAGACTTCCGCACAAGCTGTAAGCGACCAGAATCGCGATGCCCACTGCGATACAGGCTGATCCTGCGCCGGGGGTGCCAACTGAATGGCTCAGGCCCGACTTTCTGGCGTTTGGAAGAAGAACCATTAGTGCTGGCATCAGGGCGCGGGAAAATACACAAGCCGCAACAACCATCCAGATCGGACCAACGGCCAGTAAGGTGGAAACCGCAGAGATTCGTAAAATCTGCGAGATCATCAAGGCAAGCACGCCGTACGTTCCAATCTGGCTGTCCTTCATGATCTCCAACCGGCGTTCAGGAGTGAAACCGCCCCAAAGCCCGTCGAACGTGTCGGCCAGACCATCCTCATGTATAGCGCCCGTCAACAGGATCAGTACCGCGACCAGCAACGAGGCTGCGACAAACGGGGGCAGTTGAAACCCCATCGCCAGCCAACCGGTCAGGCATGCCAGCCCGCCAACGACCAGCCCAACCAGTGGAAATGCCCATACCGATTGTGCCTGCCGGGCAAACACGGCTTTGGGCAAACGGGGCAGGGGCAGGCGGGTCAACAGCACCAGGGCCAGCGGAACATCCCACAGGGAAAACGGTTTGGTGTCGTTTTTTTGCACGCCCGTGCCTTTCGGGGTCTTGTTGGTTTCGATCCTTCGGTTAAACACGCAGGACCACTCTGATGCAATGAGGCTTTCATGCTGCCTGAACTGAATGATTTGAACACGTTCCGTGCTGTCCTGACGGGGGCTCCGGGCCCGGATGCCGCTGCGGTGCAGGGCGCGGCCGAGCGAAATGGACAATTGACCAAACCCCCTGGTGCGCTTGGTCGGCTTGAGGATCTTGCGGTCTGGTATGCAGGATGGCGAGGGGACGCCCGTCCACAAATCAGCGCGCCTCAGGTCATTGTGTTTGCCGGAAATCACGGTGTTAGCGCGCAGGGTGTTTCGGCCTTTCCGCCGGAAGTAACCGTGCAGATGGTGATGAATTTCGAACATGGCGGGGCGGCGATAAATCAGTTGGCAAGGGCGGCAGGCGCGAAGATGGATGTTCACGCGCTGGATCTGGACAAGCCGACCGCGGATTTCACCCAAACCCCCGCCATGACCGAAGATGAATTGCTGGCCGCGTTGCGTACTGGCTGGCAGGCCGTTGATCCGCAATCCGATCTTTTGGTGGTCGGCGAAATGGGGATTGGCAACACCACCCCGGCTGCGGCTATTGCCTGCGCGCTGTTTGGTGGCGACGCGTCCGATTGGACAGGGCGCGGAACCGGTGTGGATGACGCCGGTCTGGCCAACAAAACCCGTGTCGTGGCTGAGGGCGTCGCGAAACACGCGTCAGATGATGGTCTGGACATCCTGCGCTGTCTTGGCGGGCGCGAGATTGCTGCAATGGCGGGCGCGATTGCTGCCGCGCGGGTGTTGCGCATCCCGGTGATCCTGGACGGGTTCATCTGTTCGGCTTCCGCAGCCTGCTTGTGGAAGCTGTCGGATGGTGCGCTGGATCATGCTGTGGCAGGCCACCAAAGCGCCGAAGCAGCCCATGGTGCCGTGCTGGCAAAATTGGGTAAAGAGCCGTTGCTGAGCCTTGGCCTGCGGTTGGGTGAAGGGTCCGGCGGGGCCTTGGCGATCAACATTCTGAAAAGTGCCGTCGCCTGTCATTCCGGCATGGCTACCTTTGCCGAAGCTGGGGTTTCGGACGGCTAAACCCGCATCTGACCCGGGCAAAGGCTTGGGTCAGGCCGATTTCTTGGCGTGCTCTTCAGCCAGTTCCAGCAGCGCGGTTTCCAGATCCTTTTCCAGCGCCTGCGAACGCTCGATGTATTTCTTGTTTTCGGCGATTGGCATTCCGGGAACCCAAAGCTCGGCCAGATCGCGCACCGCCTTCCTGTCATGGTGGTAAAACGTCTGTTCAGCCTGGGCTGCTTCGTACTCACTCAGTCCGATATTCTCCAGAACATAGCGACCCGCGCGCAGCGAACTGTCGAACATTTCCCGCACGATGTCATTGGCACCCGCCTGATACAACTCGTATACATGGGTCCGGTCGCGGGCGCGGGCGATGATGTGAAGGTCAGGACGCTGCCGTCTGGCATAGCTGACAAGCCGCGTGACTTGCTTGTGATCGTCCATAACGGCGACAAGAACGGATGCTTTGTCCAATCCCGCCGCGCGCAACAGTTCCGGCCGAGTGGGATCGCCCAGAAAGCCTTTGACGCCAAATCGGCGCATCAGCTGAATGGTTTCAATATTGTGGTCCAGAACGACTGTCTTGAAACCGCTGGCCCGCACCAGCCGGTTGACGATCTGACCAAAGCGACCAATGCCGGCGATGATGACCGGGCCCTTTTCGTCAATCACGTCAGGTTCAGGGCTGGCCGCGGAATCGCCAATCTTCCGCGACAACGCATCGTAGACGATGAAAAGAAGAGGCGTGATTAACATCGTCAGAGCAACGATCATTAGCAGTTTCTGCGACAGGTCGGGCGGAATGACATTCTGTTTCGTCGAAAATGCCAGCAGGACAAAACCGAACTCACCAGCCTGCGCCAACCCAAGGGTGAACAACCAGTGATCACGCCCCCGCAGTTTGAAGGCCTTGCCCACCAGAAATAGGATGATCCCCTTGGCAAGTATCACAAGCAGCGCCAGTCCAATCAGGTCCAGCGGGTCGTTGAAAAAATAACCGAAGTCTATTCCGGCACCGACCGTGATGAAAAACAGCCCCAGAAACAATCCTTTGAACGGCTCAAGGTCGCTTTCCATTTCATGTCTGAATTCAGAACTGGCCAGAACAACGCCTGCCAGGAACGCGCCCAGGGCAGGTGACAGGCCGACCAGTGTCATCAGAAACGAAATGCCCACGACAATCATCAGTGCCAGTGCGGTGTACATCTCGCGCAGACGGGTTGCGTGGATGAAGCGAAACAACGGTCTTGTCAGGTAGACACCGGCCAGAATGACAAACACCACCACGCCGATTGTGACAAGGGTGACGGCCCAGCCCGGCAGCCCTTCGACCAGCGACAAACTGTGATCGCCTGCGCCATGTGATCCTCCTGCCCCCCGGTCAATCGATCCATCTGCTTGGAAACGTGGCATGGCGGGCAGCGCCAGCAGTGGCAACAAAGCCAGAATTGGGATCACCGCGATGTCCTGCGTCAACAGAACCGAAAATGTCGCGCGGCCGCCGTTTGTCTGCATCAGGCCTTTTTCTGACAGGGTTTGAAGTACGATCGCGGTCGATGAAAGCGAAAGGGTCAACCCTACCGCCAGGGCAACCGACCAGGGATGGTTGGCGTACATGGCCACAGCAGCAATCGCGACTGTTGACAGCAACACCTGCAATCCGCCCAGACCCAATAACTTGTCGCGCATGTCCCACAGGGCGCGTGGCTCCAGTTCCAGACCAATGAGAAACAGCATCATCACCACGCCAAATTCGGCCACATGCTGAAGATTTTCGGTTTCCGCTCCGACAAGGCCCAGTGCAGGTCCGATAATGATCCCGGCGGCAAGATAACCCAGCACGGACCCCAACCCCAGTCTGGCAGACAGGGGAACGGCAATGACTGCCGCTGCCAGATAGATTGAAGCCTGATATAGAAAGTCGTCCATGTGTGTCCTCAGAACCTTTTCAGGTGGGAAGGGGGGCGTCGCGTTTAAGTTGATCCATTACGATCTGGCTTTGTACTCTTGCAACGGCAGGATGCGGCAGGATCACATGATGTAGCAAGCTGTTGAGGGCGGACAGGTCGTCACAGTAGATGTGCAGCAGATAGTCTGCCTCACCTGTCATTGTCCATGCACTGGTAATCTCGGGTCGGGTGTCGACCATGCGGGCAAAGCTTGCGGATTGCTCGGGGCCATGGGTGCCCAGATGCACCTGAACGAACCCCTGCACCTGTAAGCCCAGTTTCAGCGGGTCCAGCCGGGCAGCATATCCGGTGATGTACCCTTCGACTTCAAGCCGCTGTCGGCGGCGACCCGCTTGACTGGGCGACAGGTTCAGCATTTCACCCAGTTGTTGCGCCGTCAGATGTGCATCTTTTTGCAGTGCGGAAAGCAGTCGCTTGTCGGTTGCATCCAACATGTGCGGAAAAATCCTGATTTTATTAACTGATATGCGCATTTTGCGCGTCATCTTGCAGTTTATACAAAAACAATGCGCAGAAACAGCGTCAGAAAAGTCGTATTTTTGAATCAGCAAGGAAATTCCTGTTTTCGTAGGAGACGCCCATGGGTCCTTTCCCGCACAATGCCCCGAAATCCGTGATCAGTGAAGAAAACCCTGCCGGAACAGATGGGTTTGAATTCGTCGAATTCGCTCATCCTGAACCGCAGGAGCTGCGTGATCTGTTCGCAAAGATGGGGTTTGATCTGGTGGCACGCCACAAGGAAGATCCTGCCGTCGAGCTTTGGCAGCAAGGGGATGTCACATACATCCTGAATGCCAACCCGGACAGTTTTGCAGCTAAATTCGTAGCCGAACATGGGCCCTGCGCGCCTTCGATGGGCTGGCGGGTCGTGGACGCGCAAAAAGCGTACGAGCATGCCGTGTCAAAAGGTGCGGAACCTTACGACCACGCTGACAAAACCATGAATGTGCCTGCGATCAAGGGTATTGGCGGGTCGCTGATCTATTTCATTGATCAGTACTACGACACATCGCCCTATAATCAGGAATTCAACTGGACCAAGGAATCCAAACCTCGGGGCGAGGGGTTCTTCTATCTCGATCACCTGACGCACAATGTCTACAAGGGCAACATGGACAAGTGGTTCAAGTTCTATGGCGACCTGTTCAACTTCCGTGAAATTCGTTTCTTTGACATTCAGGGAAAATTCACCGGCCTTTACAGCCGCGCGCTGACATCACCCTGCGGGCGCATCCGTATTCCGATCAACGAGGACCGCGGCGAGACCGGGCAGATCGTGTCTTACCTGAAGAAATACAAAGGTGAAGGCATTCAGCATATCGCAGTGGGCAGCGACGACATCTACGCGTCAACCGATGCCATTGCTGAAAACGGCCTGAAGTTCATGCCGGGTCCGAATGAAGCTTATTACGAGATGTCCAGGACCCGCGTGGTCGGTCATGAAGAGCCGCTGGACCGGATGATGAAACACGGCATCCTGATCGACGGTGAAGGTGTCGTTGACGGGGGCGAGACGCGCATTCTGTTGCAGATCTTCTCGAAAACGGTGATTGGCCCGATCTTCTTCGAGTTTATTCAGCGCAAGGGTGATGATGGTTTCGGCGAAGGGAACTTCCAGGCGCTGTTTGAATCCATCGAGCGCGAACAGATCGAAAGCGGCGAGATTTCCGCGGCTTGATCCAAATGAACCAATAAGTCGGGGGCGGTTCTACTGCCTCTGACGTGCCTGTTTACAGGTGATCGCTCACGGCTTTGAGCGCCTATGTCAGCTGCGCGGCATCGCCAGGGTCACGTTGCGACCTTTCTTTTGATAACGCAGTTCGCTGTCACTGATGGCAATAACCTTGCCGCCGTCAATATTGTCGCCGACTTTCAATTTTTTGTAGCGCCCGCTGGGAAGCCGAACCAAAGCGCGCCGGTTTGCGGGTGTGCCGTAAACGCCGATCAGATTCAGGCGGCGCAAATTGATCGCGTTATCGAGCGTGGCCTGGCGGGCTACAGATGCGGTTGAGGGAATCTTGGGTGCAACCGATTTCGGCTGAAACGATCCGGCGTCATCTGAACTCTGGTCCAGCGCGGCCGTTGATCCAAGATTGGAGTTACCAGAAGCAGGTGCCTTTGCAGTGTCCAAACCCGCCGGTCGCAACCTGGGGCGCGGGACGCGGACAACGGCCAATGCTGTTGGCGTCTCGTCGATTTCTGTGCGCGCTTGTAAACTGTCCGGGCGCGCTTTGGGTCGCTTCGTCGAAAGCTCTGCCAGCGACCGCCCCCCCAACTGCCCGCGCTCGAAGCTCTCGACCAGATCTGCGGGGCGGGGTTTGGGGCGAAGACCGGCCAGTCTTTCGTCGAGCTCGTCAAGTACGGGTTCGTCTTCGAAACGCACTGGCGTCGCTGGAGGAACCTTCGGTGGCCGGCCCTGATAAATGACAATCCCATCCGGGTTCAGCGTCCCTTCCGGCGTGGGCGTTACCAGCCCGCGGTCATCCAGATTGAACCGGGCTCCTGCAATGCCATGTTGCACGTCCCGAACGAAGGGTTCGTCGGTATCGAAACTGGAAGCCGGGGGCAGGGCAACCGCATCGCTTGACAGGTCGGATTTGTCAATCGACGTCAGATACAGATCGTCCGGTTCCGGGGCTTCTGGCACATCCAAAGCGGCCGGAGGCGTTACATTCACACCGGAGGCAGCGCTGATATCCTCATCTGCCTCGGGGTCCTGAGCCACAGATTCAACAGGGGTCGGGGCCACCTTGAGTGCCTCAAGGATTGCTGCGTCGGTTGGGGTGAGTTCCGGTTGTTCTACGGTATCTGCCTCGGCGGGGTCTGGTGTAGGGGGCACGTCCCCGTCCAGAGCAGGCTCAGGCGGCAAGTTTTCTGGGGGGGCAATTGCCACAACTTCGGGCACTGTCGGTGGCAGGGCGTCGATATCCGGCTCGGAAACACCTATCTCGGTTGGAGTTGGGCTCAGTGCGACCTGATCTGTTTCTCCACCGCTGTCCAAGGCCAGCCAAACGCCGAAAACGCCGCCAAGAAGAACCGCCGCGGCAAATGCCGGGATCGCAATGCGCGGTGCCTGCGCTTTCGTATTCGCAAACTTTTTGTCAGGTGTTTCGGGGGTCAGAAACACGTTTGGTGCCGCGGCGCCTGCAATGGGATGCGCTGGCTTCCCAGCGGATTTTGCCGGTTCGGGCTGGTCTGTGTTTTTTACCGACAGCGGGGGCTCTGTTGGTTGGGTTTTCGATGCGCCCGAACGTTCTGTGAACAATGCCTCTCGGGGGAATGCGTCTGCGTCTTCCTCGGCGCAAAACAAAACCGGTACGAAACCATGGTCCGAGGCAAAGGTACGCGCCTCGCTCAGCGTTTCTTGCGCAACAGCTGCAACATAGGTGGTGCCGCCTTCGGTCTGATAGTCGTAGCTGAGTTCGGACAAAGCGTAAGGCGTTGCGTCGGCAAGTGCGCTTTCAACGCGTTCCACCGTGTCTTGGGGGGGTAAGTCATCGGTTGCAATCTGAAGGTATCGAACTTGTTCGGAAGGCAAAACAAGCTTGCAGCTCAGGTCGTTTTCCAGCGCAAAGGCGTTTTCCCGCAAAACCTGCATCTGACCGGACAGGTCCGGCGAATCCAAAGGAATCGAGCCGATAACGAACCATTCGTCATCCGAGTGATGATACAATGATATTCCGGTCGCAGAAAAAGACAGCGCAAAGGCAGGTTTCATAATCCGCAGGAACCATAATTATCAACGTCGATGCAAACACCTTGGCGTTCGCAGACCGACATTAAAGCAGGAACTTGCCGAGGAAAAGAAAAAGGCAAACTCTCCTCTTGTATGGCAATGCATCGCCGACCCATCTTTAATGCAAGCAAATCGGAGTGATAACATTGAAGACATTCGCTTTTCTGGCCGCGATGATGGCCGCAACGACCGCTGGACTTGCCCATGCGGAAGAACGTCGCATCACCGTAGACGCAACCGGAACCATCGAGGTTGCTCCCGATATGGCGACGATCACATTGGGTGTGACAAATGAAAATGCCGAGGCTTCGGCAGCGATGCAGGCCACCTCGGACGCAGTTGCGAAGGTGTTTGCGCGCCTGACCGGGATGGGGATTGAAGACCGCGATATTCAGACCCGCGATCTGTCGCTTTCCCCTGTTTGGTCCGGGCGGCACGGGCAGAATGGAGAAACACCGGAAATCTCGGGATTCGCTGCCTCGAACCGCGTGTTTGTACGTGTGCGTGATCTGTCCAAACTTGGAAGCATCATGGATGCGGTCATTCAGGATGGCGCCAACGATTTTGGTGGATTGAGCTTTGGGGTGCAGGATACCAAACCAATCGAAGCCCAAGCGCGCGCGCAAGCTGTCGGCAAAGCTATGGCCAAGGCCGAGCAGCTGGCGCAGGCCGCGGGTGTAACCCTTGGCGCGGTGCAAACGATTTCGGAACAAACGGGGGGCGTGCGCCCGATGCCCGAGATGCGCATGATGAGCATGGCTGACGCAGGGGGTGTTCCTGTGGCAGGTGGCGAGGTTTCGGTGTCTGTCAGCGTCTCGATGGTGTTCGAGATCTCGGAATGAAATCAACCCTTCGCGCGGGCCATCAGCGGTTTTCGTTGTTGGCCCGAAGCGTCGAAATTTTCGGGTAACAACCAGGCCTCGAATGCATCGCGGATGCGTGGCCATTCGGTATCTATGATTGAATACCAGGCTGTGTCGCGGTTGCGCCCTTTGTAGTGGGTTGCTTGGCGAAACACGCCTTCGAAGGTGAACCCAAGCCGCTCTGCCGCTCTGCGCGACGGACCATTCAGCGCGTCGCATTTCCATTCGTAACGCCGGTAACCCAGTTCATCGAAAACGCGCCGCATCATCAGATACATGACTTCGGTTGATTGCGGTTTGCGCTGAAGCAGTGGTGAAAAGTGTATATGCCCGACCTCAATCGCTCCGGCAGCGGGTTCGATCCGCAAATATGAAGCCATGCCCAACGGTATGTCATCACCGTCCAGAACGGTTTGGAACATCGGGTCCGCGCCCATGCAGTTGGCGCGCGCCCAGTCTTCGAACTCAGGTTCGCCAGCAAACGGGCCGTAAGGCAGGTACGTCCAGTTGCGGCCATCCGTGTCCTTTGCAAACGCCCGGAACAGTCCGGGCGCGTGCCTGTTCACATCAAGGGGCACGACGGAACAATACCGGCCCACCATCGGCGTATAGGGTGGTGTCGGGCGTGGAAAGTCACCCGAAACCGGTAAGCCGATGGGCTGGCCAAGATCGTTTGTGTCGTGCTGGGTCATGGTCAGGCGGTTGCTTTGGCCAGGGCCTGATCAAGGTCGGCAATCAGATCGTTCACGTCTTCGATACCGATGGATACGCGCACCACGCCCGGACTTGCGCCCGCGGCTTCCTGCTGTTCCGGGGTCAATTGACGGTGTGTGGTCGATGCCGAATGAATGATCAGCGAGCGCGCGTCGCCCAGATTGGCTACGTGGCTGAAAATCTCCAGCGCGTTGACCAGTTTGATACAGGCGTCATAGCCACCCCTCACTGCAAAGGTGAACAATGCGCCAGCGCCACGTGGATATTGCGATTTGACCCGGTCTTTGTAAGGCGAAGACGGCAATCCCGCATAGGTGACGTAGTCCACCCGGTCATCCGCTTCCAACCACGCTGCGATTTTCTGGGCGTTCTCTACGTGGCGCTCCATCCGCAGCGACAGGGTTTCGATCCCCATCAGCGTGTAATGAGCAGCTTGCGGGTTCATGGTCATACCCAGATCGCGCAGACCGATGGCGATGCCGTGGAAGGTAAAGGCCAGAGGTCCGAACGTTTCGTGGAACTTCAGGCCGTGATAGGCCGGTTCGGGTTGGCTGAGTGACGGGAACTTGTCGTTTGCCGACCAGTCGAACTTGCCCGAATCCACGATGCAGCCGCCGGTGACGGTGCCATTGCCGGTCAGGTACTTGGTGGTTGAATGCACCACCAGCGTCGCTCCGTGATCGATCGGGCGGCACAGATATGGTGTTGCCGAGGTGTTATCGACGATCAGCGGAATGCCCGCCGCATCGGCCACATCTGCCAGTGCACGGATATCCGTCACATAGCCGCCGGGATTGGCGATGGACTCGCAGAAAATCGCCCGGGTATTCTCATCGATTGCGCCCTTCACCGCGTCCAGATCATCGGTGTCGACAAACTTGGCAGACCAGCCAAAGCGTTTGATTGTCTGGCTGAACTGGGTGACCGTGCCGCCGTACAAACGGGTTGAGGCGACCACATTGCAACCCGGACCCATCAGCGGGAACAGCGCCATGATCTGGGCCGCGTGCCCGGACGAGCAGCAAACGGCACCAACGCCGCCTTCAAGAGTCGCCACGCGTTCCTGCAAAACGGCGACGGTTGGGTTGGTCAGGCGGGAATAGATAAAGCCCACCTCTTGCAGGTTGAACAGGGCCGCTGCGTGGTCTGCATCGCGAAACACATAGGCTGTGGTTTGATAAATGGGTGTCTGGCGCGCTCCGGTCGCCGGGTCGGGGCGGGCGCCCGCGTGAATTTGCAACGTGTCGAAACCGTAGGTGGGGCCGTCAGACATCTTGAAAATCTCCTGTTGGAATTTGTCTTGCGAAATCTGTAGGCCATTGCCCGCCTGCGCACAACGATCCTGTCAGCGCAGCCAGAGGCCCTTGCTTTTAATCGTGTTGCGGATGGCCTGTTCACGTCGTGGCAGTTGATCCCGGTCAAACAGGGCGCGGACTTTTGCGCCTTTCCCCTGCAGAACCATCTTTTTCAGTGGCTCGTATTGCTTGAGAACCTTCTTGACCTTGTTTGGAGCGACGACGGTCTCCAAAACATCAATCACATGGTCGCTTTCACGGGCGTAAAGCAAGGGAAACAGGCGATAGTGGCAACTGACGGACCCGTCCAGCAAACCTGAGGGCAAAACATCACGACCGCCGCCGAACGAGTGAATGACAAGGGGCAGGGCGGCCTGATCCAGCCAGGGGTCCAGGCTTTGGCCAGTCAGTTCCGGAATGTTTTCGTCGCGGATTGTTCTGGCGTAGCCCAGAAAACGCTCTCCAAATTTCCGGGGGCATTTGTAAAAGAAATAGCCTGCATTGAAATACAGATACCGCCGCCAGTGGTCATGGGGTTGATCGGTGTCCAGCGAGCTTTCGAAATCCAACCCGAACCGGTAGTAAAGTGCGCGCCAGATACCGTCAAAACCGGGGCCATACAGCGTTGGTTTGGGCCATGTCCCTTCAACCTTCAGTGACGCGCTGGGGCGGTCGAAGTCAAATGGCACGGATGTGATCTCGCCAGTGATCAGCGTGTCGGTGTCAAAGAACACAAAGGGCTCATCTTCCGGCAGGGCCATCAGCGCTTCGATCTTGTTGCCGTACGGATAGCTTTCACCGAATACATGCGAGTCGAAGGGCAGAATTTCAGCATCCAGTTGTTTCAGGGCTTTCAGAACATCTTCGTCCTGAATGCGGGGGTCCTGTTTCCAGCGGGGCCCAGGATTTGGCGTGGCGACAAACAGTTTGCCCCTGAATTGCGGTGAAGAATGGCGCAGTGAAGCCGCAAACAACAGGGCTTCGTATTGCAGGCGGTTGTTTTGACCGACGACCGCGATGTTGAATGTCTGTGACGTTGCCTGCATCTATGCCCGTTCCCGACAGGTGTTTGACCATGCACCTTGAAGTTCGGATTACAGCAAGCGGCCCAAGGCGTCAAAAGCGGAAAATTTGAAATTTCATCACGGCATCCCATTTCTTTCAGGGGTCGTAGCAGAAAGGGTTACACATGCGGATCAATGCGGATTTCACAAAACGGGTCGCAGTTCATTTTGACAATAGCGAATGGGTCGCTTCCCCTGCGGCTGGCGTCGAGCGTAAAATGCTGGACCGGATTGGTGATGAGGTGGCCCGCGCAACAACCATTGTCCGCTTTGCGCCCGGCAGCGCCTTTTCCGCCCATACCCATGACGGCGGTGAGGAATATCTGGTACTGGACGGTGTATTTCAGGACGAGACCGGAGATTTTCCCGTCGGCAGCTATGTTCGCAACCCTCCGACGTCCTCGCACACTCCGTCTGCTGTGGAGGGCGCGACCATTCTGGTCAAGCTGCACCAGTTCGACCCGCAAGACCGGACCGAGGTTCGCCGGTCGATAAATGGCGATTCTGACGTACAACTGTTCAAAGATGATCATGAGGACGTTTTTGTGCGGACATGGGCGGCTGGGGACGTGGTCGAACTGGACGCGCGCGAAGGCATGGAAGTGTTTGTCATAAGCGGCAGTTTCGAAGAAGCTGGGGAAGAATTTTCGACATGGGATTGGTTGCGCTTGCCGCCCGGAACGCACTCGCGGGCCGTTGCAGGGCCTGACGGCGCTCGGGTTTGGACCAAGTCCCGCCATCTTGGCGAAATGGTCTGAAAGCTTCTCGGCCCTGAAATCACCCAAAATGCCAACAAACCCGGGTTTCGCGGCCCGGATTTTTGATTTTTTGATCATCTGACAAATTTTACCAATTGATAAAAAATTTATTTGTGGCAAGCTGAGGTCATAACAAACATATCTACAGGGAGTAGAGTGATGGCACAGGGCCAGATGGCACCCGGCATCGTCGCCGGGCGGCTTTCAAGCGATGAGCTGACCTCGAATTTCACCGATCTGCATCCGCCATTGGCCCCGCATGAGGCCGCAGTTGCAGCAGACCGTTGTTATTTCTGCTATGACGCGCCTTGCGTGACAGCGTGTCCGACAGACATCGATATTCCGCTATTCATCCGTCAGATTCAGGCCGGACAGCCGCAGTCAGCCGGGCGAACGATCTTTCAGCAGAACATCTTGGGCGGGATGTGCGCCCGTGTCTGTCCGACGGAAACACTGTGCGAAGAGGCCTGTGTTCGTGAGGCGGCCGAAGGCAAGCCGGTCGAGATAGGGCGGCTACAGCGCTTTGCGACGGATGATCTTATGTCTGCGGGCGCGCATCCGTTTGAACGTGCGGCATTAACTGGGAAGACGGTTGCTGTCGTGGGGGCAGGGCCTGCCGGTCTGGCCTGCGCGCATCGTCTTGCCATGCTGGGCCATGACGTGGTGATCCACGAAGGCAAGCCCAAACCGGGCGGTCTGAACGAATACGGGATTGCCGCCTATAAATCGACCAACAATTTTGCGCAGGCCGAGGTCGACTGGCTGTTGAAAATCGGTGGTATCACGGTTGAAACCGGGTCGGTTCTGGGTGAAAGCATCTCGCTGGGTGGTCTGGTCGAAAACTACGACGCGGTGTTCCTGTCCATCGGACTTGCCGGGGTGAATGCCCTGCGCGCGGATGGTGTTGACAAGGACGGGGTGCGGGATGCCGTCAATTTCATCTCGGACGTGCGGCAGGCTGGTGATCTTGCAAAGCTTCCTGTCGGGCGGAACGTCGTCGTGATTGGCGGAGGCATGACTGCCGTGGACGCAGCGGTAAAGTCCAAATTGTTAGGTGCCGAGAATGTCACCATTGCCTATCGCCGGGGCCGCGACGCCATGGGTGCCAGCCGGTACGAGCAGGATCTGGCAGCCTCGCACGGGGTTCAGATATTGACCAACGTGCAGCCGGTGGCGGTACACGGCAATGGAGCCGCTACCGAGATTGAGCTGGAATATACCTCGAGCCAGAACGGCCAACTCACCGGAACCGGTGAAACGGTCCGGCTGCGGGCGGACCAGGTTCTCAAAGCCATCGGTCAGACGCTGGAAGGTGCGCCGGAAGGGCTGAAGCTGGACGGCAACAAGATCGCTGTCAGCGGTGCGGGACGCACTTCAGTGGCCGGTGTCTGGGCAGGTGGAGATTGCGCGGCGGGTGGCGAGGACCTGACCGTCACGGCTGTTGCCGAAGGCCGGGATGCTGCGATGGACATCCACGCGACGCTGGTTTCGTGATAGGATGGGGTATTCACCCCATTCCTTTCGCTGCTGAGGTATTCCCATGTCCCAGATCGAACAAGCCGTAGCGCAACATTATACCACCGGAGCTCTGACCGACCGCGTCCGCGCGGCGCTTGAGGCCAGCGGTATCGATCCGGATGCGGCCACGGTCGCAGACCTGAAAGCAGGGGACGAGTTCCACACGGGTGGCGTTCTGGCGACCAACAACCTGTTTGCGCAGTTGTCGCCGACCCATGCGACGCGCGTTCTGGATGTCGGATGCGGTATCGGCGGAACTTCTCGCTATGTTGTGGATCGCTATGACTCGACGGTAACGGGCGTCGATCTGACACCGGAATTCGTTGAAACCGCCAGGGTACTCAGCGACATGGTCGGGCATTCCTCGAAAACCAGCTTTCATGTGGGCAGTGCCTTGGAGATGCCGGTGCCGGATGCTGGGTTCGATCTGGCTGTCATGATGCATGTGGGCATGAACATTATGGACAAGGCCGGGCTGTTCGCCGAAGTGTCGCGGGCGCTCGCCAAGGGCGGTACTTTTGCCCTGTTCGATGTGATGGCCGCAGACGTGGACGAGCCGCTGGCTTTCCCTCTGCCGTGGTCCACTGTTGCCGAAACCTCGTTCGTGGATGCGCCGGATGTTTATAAGTCTGCGGCAAGTGCCGCGGGTCTTGAAC
>NZ_JBXWSG010000033.1:0-36271 GCF_059613305.1 Ruegeria sp. BHSB056
GGGTGCGGATTGCTGAATTCACCTGGGGCCTGATCGAACCCGCGCGCGGTCAGTTCCACTGGGACTGGCTGGATGAGGTGATTGAGATTTTGGGGCAAGCCGGTCTGCGGGTTATGATGTCCACCCCAACTGCCGCCCCCCCCAAATGGTTGATCGATGAGTACCCCGAAATCCTGCCTATAGGGCCGGATGGTCGGGTCAGAGGGTTCGGTTCGCGCAGGCATTATTGTTTTTCCAGTGAGGTCTATCTGGCCGAGGCGCAAAGGATCGCAACTGAATACGCTCGCAGATATGGTCAGAATTCGTATGTACAAGCGTGGCAGATCGACAATGAGTATAACGACCACGATACAGTTCTCAGCTATTCCGATGCCGCGCGGACTGGTTTTCAGAACTGGTTGGAGGAACGATATGATGCAATCGACGTATTGAACGACGCGTGGGGAACTGTTTTCTGGGGGTCGCTTTACTCACGGTTTGGTCAGATCGAACTGCCCAACGGGCTGGTCGCCATGCCCAATCCAGCCCACGCGCTGGATTTCGCGCGCTATTCTTCAGAGCGGGTTCGGCTGTTCAACAAAACGCAGGTGGATGTTCTGCGCAAATATGCGCCGGGCCGGGATATCACCCATAACTTTATGGCAGGCAGTTTCGAGTTCGATCATCACGTCGTGGCTGCTGATCTGGATATTGTCGGGTTCGACAGTTACCCGCTGGGGAACCTATTGGGCTCTTCCCTTTCGGATGAAGAAAAGCGCCGTTATCTGCGCACCGGCGCACCGGACTATCAGGGATTTCATTGTGATTTGTATCGCAGTCAGGGGCGCGGTCGGATGTGGGTTCTGGAACAGCAGCCGGGTCCGGTAGATTGGGCCGATAAGAACCCCTCTCCGGCAGAGGGGATGGTTCGGCTTTGGACCTGGGCGGCCTATGCACATGGCGCGCAAGCCGTGATGTTCTTTCGCTGGCGACAGGCAAAATCTGCTCAAGAACAATACCATACAGCGATATTGCGGTCAGATGGCAGCCTGGATCAGGCTGCTATTGAATTGGCTGAGATCGTAAAGGATCGCGCCATTTTGCCACCCGAGAGGCGGGCAAAAGCGCGGGTTGCATTGCTGCTGGATTATACCTCGATCTGGGCGGCGGATATCCTGCCGCATGACAGGGATTTCCCCAATGTCCAGATTTTTCGCGAGTGGCACACTGCTATTCGTGGTTTTGGGGTCGATCTTGATTTTGTTGGCCCTGAAGATGAACTGAGCGGCTATGCCCTCATCGTATTACCGCAAAGCATGATCGTGACGGCTGACCTTGCAGACAAGCTTGACGCTTCGGGAGCCAAGATACTGATAGGTGCCCGTTCCGGCAGCAAGACATCCGGGATGAACACTCCTTCCAATCTGGCTCCGGGCGAACTGGCAAAGTTAACAGGTATCCGTGTCACGCGCGTCGAATCACTCCCTTCATTTGCGCAGGAGGCTGTAGTTCTTCACGATGGGCAGCAATTTGAATTCACCGGCTGGCGTGAAATCATCGAGACCAAAGAGCACGTATTGGCCCGCTTCAAGAGCGCTTATTGTGATGCCAGCCCAGCGGTCATCCGTTCTGACCGCACGACCTATCTGGCAATGGTTCCGCGAAATGAGCTTTTGCAGGCGATTGTCGGTGAGGTACTGAACTGGGCTGGGATAAATGCAACGCCTTGCGACCCCGATATGCGCATAACCCAACGCGGCTCGACCTACTACGCGTTCAATTTCAGTGACGTTTCAAAACCTTTGCCTGTTGGTCGTGCACGTCAAATTCTGCTTGGTTCAGATCCGGTCAATCCAAGGGACGTTACCGTTTGGCGGGAGAATGCGGCGCCTCATAATTCAGCTTAGACGTGTCAAATCGTGAAACTGGACATAAGAATTTCGAAAACTGTCACTTTTGGACTGACGGATGGGCGCAGAAAGTCCTATGAATAGAAAACAAAAAAACCGAGTCCAACAACGGGAGAACACTAATGGTTACCAAGTCATCACTTTCCAGACGCACTGTTTTGAAAGGAGCGGGTGCCGCGGCACTTGCCGCGCCTCTTTATAGCAAGAGCGCTCTGGCGTCGTCCGGTGAAATCAACATCCTGATGTGGTCGGATTACCTGCCGCCCAGCTTTATTGAAGAGTTTGAAACCCTTACCGGCATCAAGGTGAACTACACCGGGATCGGCTCAAACGAAGAAATCATCAACAAGATGAAGGCGACCAAAGGTCAGGGCTTTGACATCGTCTCACCGACCAACAACCGCTCGTTGCAATGGGAGCCGCTGGAGCTGTTACAACCCTTTGACATGAACAAGGTTCCGGTCGACCTGGTGAACCCAGCCATGGCTAAAATCGGTACGGATGCTTGGAACTTTGGCGGCGCCGGGGTCCACTGGTTGCCGCATATCTGGGGCACCGAAGGTATTGCATACCGCACCGACTTGTGGCTGCCGGCTGGGGACGCGCCATCCTATGGCGACGTCTGGTCAGAAGAAAACGCAGGCAAGACCATGGGCCGCGCGCATTCAATGATGCTGGGTGCAGGTCTCTACATGGAGCGTTCCGGCGAGATGGAACCGGGTTCGGTCTGGGCCGCATATGGCGATGAAGAAACCATGCGCAAGGTCTGGGGTCAGATCACCGACTGGTGCATTGCACGTAAGGATCGCATCAAGCTGATCTGGAACGATGCCGACACGCAGAAAAACGGTCTTCTGAATGAAGGTGTTGTTGTCGGTCAGACCTGGGACGGCCCGCCACTGGCACTGAAATCGGCTGGTGAACCGGTGCATTATCAGGCGCCTATCGAAGGGGCGATGGCATGGGTTGACGGGATGTCGATTCCATCTGGTGCGGCGAATATCGACCAGATCTATGCCTTCATCGACTTCGCCTATCAGGCCAAACCTGCCGGTGTTGCCATCGACAGCCATGGGTACAACTCTCCTGTTCTGGGGGCTGACCAGTATTCTGGCGACACCTACAAGAAGAACTTTGCCGAGGCCTATCCGGGCGACTCGCTGGCCAACCTCAACCCGTGGCCGGCCGAAGCACCATGGTATGCTGAAACGCGGACCGAGTTCGTCAACAAGTTCAAGAGCGCATAAGCGATCTGAAACCATGCCCCTCGCGTTCTGCGGGGGGCAACAATCTGTGCGCCGCTCCGGCGTAACGGAAAGCTATGTGGTGTGGTGACAGCACGCACCTCAGGGAGATACCAAAAATGAGTGCAGGGATCGGAGTCGATCTGGAAAACCTGTGGATCCGTTTCGGTGACTTCGTCGCCGTGCGCGATGCAAACGTCAATATAAACGGGGGCGATTTCTTTTCGTTCCTCGGGCCCTCGGGTTGCGGAAAAACAACGATCTTAAGGGCTGTTTCCGGCTTTCTCGAGCCTAGCGAAGGCAATGTTCTGATCGGCGGCAAGAACATGCGGGGCATCGGACCTAACAAACGCCCCACTGCGCTGATCTTTCAGAACCTGGCGTTGTTTCCCTTGATGAAGGTCTGGGAGAACATCACGTTCTCGATGGAAATCAAAGGTGCCAGCAGCGCCGAACGGCGCAAGCGCGCTGATGAGCTTTTGGACATGATCGCGCTGCCGGGGCAAGGCGACAAACTTCCCAGCGAATTATCTGGGGGTCAGCGTCAGCGAGTGGCCATCGCTCGCGCCCTTTGCGCCGAGCCGCACGTATTGCTTCTTGATGAACCTCTATCAGCACTTGACCTCAAATTGCGCCAGCACATGCGAACGGAACTGCGTGAGATACAGCAGCGTGTAGGCATTACTTTTATCTACATCACGCACGACCAGGGTGAAGCGCTGACCATGTCAGATAATATTGCTGTCATGCGTGCAGGTGTGATTGACCAGATTGCCGATGGCAAAACCATCTACAACGATCCCAACACGGCTTTCGCGGCCTCATTTGTCGGCGAAAACAACGTTTTCCGTGGCAAGATAAAGCAGGTCATGGGTACCGAAGCGCTGATCTCGACCAACCGCTCGGGCGATCTGGTTGCACGGATATCGACCGCCAACCAAGGCAAGATGAAAGAAGGCGATAGTGCGATGATGTTCATTCGCCCCGAAGCCTTCGCCATTGCGCCCAAGGCGGCTTCGGGTGACCATTTTGTTACCGCGCGCGTCAACCACGAAGAATTCGAAGGCAACGTCTTCAACATCTTTACCGAAGGTGAAGGCGGAAAAGAGATCAAAGTGTCGATCCCGAACCATGGACAATCCTTCGAGGACCACACCGGACAGAACATCACGTTGGAATACAAGACGGATAACGCCGTCATCGTTCCTGCGGGTGAACTGGCTGCAGAATAAGGGGAGTAACTCATGCCCCAGTTTCTGAAAGACTTCTTCAATCGCAACGGCACCGGCATGGGAGTGGCAATCCTGGGTCTGGTTCTGTTCTGGACCATCGGCCTGATCATCCTTCCGCAGTTATCGATGTTGGACTTCTCGTTCCGTCCGAACCTGCCGCCGCCAGAGATCGGCGGCCCCAAAGACGTATATACGCTGGAGAACTACAAGTATCTGATCTATGGCCCCGAAGGCGGCAGTCAGGACTACAACACTGTTGATCTGAGGGTGTTTTTCCGAACTCTCGTGGCTGCGGTTTTTGTGACGGTTTTCAACCTGATCATTTGCTATCCGATTGCCTATTACCTGGGTCAGGCCGAAGGCAGCCATATTCGTATCTTCGCGATCATGCTGATCATCCCTTACTGGATCAACGAGATCCTGCGCGCCTTTGCGCTGCGCATCATTTTTGGGGAAACAGGCGTGTTGAACACATTGTTCACGGGGCTGGGCATCTGGGATACGCCGTTCGACTTCATTCGCAATGACATCGCGCTCTATGCGGGTCTGGGATACGCCTACATTCTTCTGATGATTTTCCCGATGTATAACGTGATTGAAAGTCTGGACAAAAACCAGATCGAAGCAGCACGCGACCTTGGTGCGCCCTGGTGGCGGATTCATTGGCGTGTGGTCATTCCTTATGCCAAGCCGGGGATCAGCTCGGGCTGTACCATGGTCTTCATGTTGTCCGCCGGTGCGTTGGCTGCGCCGCAAATTCTGGGCGGGCCGTCCAGTTTGTGGTTCACCCAACTGATCTATCAGCAATTCAATGACAACAACGACTGGCCACAGGGCGCCGCCTACGCAATCGTTCTGCTGGTCACTTGTATTCTGTTCGTACTGGCCATGATGCGCCTGTTCAAAGTGAACATGGGGGATATCGGGAAATGAACAATTCCTTCCTCCGTATAAGCATCTGGGTCTATCTGGCGATCTTCTTCCTGTATCTGCTGGGCCCGCTTGTGATCATGTCGATCACCGCGTTCAACTCGTCCGGGTTCCCCCGGATGAGCCCATGGGAATGTCTGACATTCCAATGGTTTGGTGAATTGTTTCAGGATCAGCGTATCCTGAACGGTATCAAGAACTCGCTGATCATCGGAATTGGTACAGTGATCCTGTCCGTGGCGATGGGTTTGGCAGGCGCTCTGATGCTGACCCAGATCTGGCCGAAGCTTCGTGCGACCTACTATACAGTCATCATCGCTCCGATCCTGATCCCCGGTGTGGTTCTTGGTATCTCGACGCTGGTCTTCTGGGACCGGATCAACCGGATGCTGGGGCTGGGTGCAGACAGCTTTCTGTCGAACGGTATTTTCCTGACGGTGATCGGCCAATCCACCTTCATCGCCAGTTACTGTATGCTGGTGCTGGTGGCGCGGTTGCAGCGTTATGATGTCGCCCTGACCGAGGCTGCGCTGGACCTTGGGGCCAGCCACGCTCAGGCTTTCCGCAAAATCCTGCTGCCGTTCATGCGCCCGGCGATTGCCTCGGCGGCGGTGCTGGCATTCTTGGCCTCGTTCGAGAACTACAACACCACCACTTTCACCTTTGGTGAATACCCGACGCTGACGATTGAGCTGGCTCAGAAGGTTCGCTACGGCATCACGCCTGCGATCTCGGCGCTGGCATTCATCATCGTTGCGCTGACGGTTTTCTTCGCTCTGCTTAACGAAGCCAAGCTGAAACGTCAGGAACTGGTGGCCGCGGCGCGTAAGAACGCAACGGTCGAGGAACTGGCTGGAAAGATCAAGCTGCCCAGTTTCTTTGCCGGTAACATGGCCGCCGTGTTGTTGGTCGCATTTGCGGTTGTAACGATCACCGTTATTGGCACAGCGGCGACCTACAGTCCGGCGCAATGCATTGCCGATGTTCGCGAGCAAAAACAGTTGGAAGCAGAACAACGCATTCAGGAACTTCGCAAGCAGCGTGAGGAACGCCGCAAACAGCAGGAGGCGGAAAAAGCCGGGCAGGGTGATGCCCAAACCGCGCCAAAGCCGTCAAATAACAGCGGTTTTGGTAATGTCTTCGCTCCGAACTCGCTGGATGGTAGCGAGAATGAAAGCAACGAAGGTACTTCTGAATCCGAGAGTGAGCCATCCAACAACAGTGGTTTCGGAGGGGTGTTTGACCCCAACAGCCTGAAAAGCGACTAATGCTGTGCTAAGCGGCAACCAACGCAACTGCCCGGACAGGATTCAAATCTGTCCGGGCAGATTGCGCTTCAGGATTTTCACATCACAACCGCCGATGGTCGACCCGTTCCAGACCACCGGTTCAGCGTTATAGTTGATCAGGAACACGTGATCGGCTGTCTCACGCAGTCGCAGTCCTGGCGGCATTGGCTTCAGGCTCAATCCCGTTTCTTCCGCAGCCAGGCCGATGACGCGATCCCATAATATTTCGTTTGGGAAGCCTGCAAGATACCAGAGCCCGTCCCCTGCCATAAGCGCAGGCGCGCCGTGGTCAAAACTCAGAATTTCTTCGGCTGATCCTGAAAGGCGATCAATCCAATGTTGTGCCGCGCCGCCGCCCCGGACAGGCCGGTTGTTTGCGGGGGGCAGTGTTTCGACCAAATCCACGTTGCAATCCAACCCGTTCAGGCCAGGTCGACCGACGACGGGGATCTGGAAATCACGAGTAATTGCGCCGCTGCGCGGACCGAGGATGGCCAGATCCGAGTTGTCCGTTAACCTACGCGCCAAATCCGGGCCAATCGTGGCCAGTCCGGGGGCAAGGATCAGCGCATAATGCGCGGACAGGTCATCGGACGAAACGAAGTCAATCGACAGCCCCGCGCGGCGCAATGCACGATAAGCTGAGAAGACCAACCGGAAATAGTCAAAGCCTGCTCCTTGCGGTAGCGATGTCCAGGCCCAGTCCGAAGGGTAATCAAACAGTATGGCAACCTTGGATTGCGCCTGATGCACCTCGCCCAATGTATATAGCTCATCCGCTGTCTGACGGGCCTCGTGCAAGGCAGGGGCAGGGCGATTGTCCGGTGTCAGCAAACCCGCGTGCATCTGTTCCTGTGCAAAGGGGGCTTGCCGCCACCGAAAATAGCTCACAACCTCAGCTCCGTGAGCGACAGCCTCAAGCGACCACAACCGTACCATTCCGGGTAAGGGTGCCGGGTTATAGGGTGCCCAATTCACCGGACCGGGTTGTTGTTCCATCACCCACCATCGGCCACGGCCCACTGCCCGGTAAAGATCATGGTGAAACGCCTGCATGTCCGGATCGCCTTGCTGAAGAAAGGCGGTCTTGTGGGCTTCGTCATCTTCCAATCGGTCCGATAGAAATCCGATCGGATAGCTGTCCCAAGTCGCAATATCCAGATCTGCGCCAACCTCGAAATGGTCGAAATCCAGAATACGGCCCATATAGTTATGCAACAGCGGCGCATCGGTTAAAGTTCGCAATACATCGACCTGAGCTTTGTTGAATGCCACAACCTGATCTGAACTGAACCGACGGAATGCCAGTACATGAGCAGGGTTCGGTTCGGTCACAGTTTGATTGGGTAGGTCAATCTCATCGAAGTTGCGATACTCCATTGACCAGAACACGTTTCCCCAGACCTTGTTCAGTTGTTCTATGGAACTGTATTGAACAGCCAGCCAGCGCCTGAATGCGTTCAGTGCCGGGGTGCTGTAGCTGACGGTTGTGTCGTGACACCCATACTCATTATCGATCTGCCATGCCGCCACGTACGGGTTATGACCATAGCGCTCTCCTAAGACCCGTGCGATGCGGACACATTCGTCGACATAGCCCTGGTGGCTAAAGCAGTAATGTCGCCGTGACCCGAATTTGCGCGTGTTTCCATTTGCATCCACAGCCAGCATGTCCGGATGTTTGTCCAGCATCCAACGCGGTGGTGTTGCTGTTGGTGTACCAAGCACGACTTTCAATCCTGCCGCGCCAAGTGTTTCAACCGCGCGATCCAACCATTCGAATTGCAGGGTTCCGGGGTGAGGTTCCAGCCGGTTCCACGCGAACTCTCCAATGCGTACCCACAAGATGCCAGTGTCTACCATGCGCGCGGCATCTTCCGCCCACATCGCCTCGGGCCAGTGTTCAGGGTAGTAACACACACCAAGTTCCGGCTTCATAATATGATCCTGTGTTCTGCCTGCCCTCGCCCCGCGTTTGGCATTGCAAAGGTCATGCCGTTGGTGGGTTGGGATTCAATATCCGCGTTGCTCAATCCCTGGCGCGCTGAGGTGCAGAACAGCGTGCCTAAGCTGTCGCCGCCAAACGCCGGGCAGGACGTATGTGACGCGTCGAAGGAAATGGCCTTTAGAAATTGACCTTCGGGCGTGTAGGCCGCGACACGTCCGATCCCCCATTGCGCGATCCAGATGTTCCCGTCGGCATCAACCACCGCACCGTCCGGGTTCAGGGCTTCTTTGCGTAAGTCCAGAAATACCGTGCTTTCCCCTTCGGGCCATCCGCTTTCTGCATTCAAGCTCCAGCGCCTGACCTGCCTCGTTTTCGTGTCACAGAAATAGGCCACGGATCGATCCGGGGGAAAACAGATTGCATTGGAAATCGTCACATCGGACACGAGACATCTGAGTGTACCTTTCCAGAACCGATAGATTGATCCGGCCCCGGCTTCAGCCTGTTTGCCCATCGTACCGATCCAGAAACCGCCCCAAGGATCAGCGCGACCGTCATTCGAGCGGGTGATTGGGTTGTCTGCCTCTAGCGGCGTGACCAGCGCTCGATGCCCGGACTTCAAGTTAAACTGCCAAAGACCCGTTTCCGACGCCAAAAGCAGTGTATCGCGATCCACCCAGCCGGCGGCAGAGACATGTTCATCGAATTCCCAGCTTATCTGATTTACGCCTTCGCGCGCCATCAGGCGTTTGTTGAGAATGTCGAACCAGAATAGCTGTTGCCGAGCGGGGTGCCAAAGCGGACCTTCGCCCAACGCGCAGGGGCGGTCGTCAAAGACCGTGCTCATCCTGCCGCCTTGTCAAAGGCTGTAACGATCTGCCTCGCGCGTTTTGCGATTTCGACTGTGTCCATGCCAGGTTTGTACAGCGCTGATCCAATCCCGAATCCATCCGCACCGGCTTTGATCCATTGGTCGAAGTTTTCAGGTCCGGCACCACCGACGGCAAAGACGCGTGTTTTCTTGGGCAAGACGGGTCGAAGTGCGGCCAATCCTGCAGGGCCTGCCATGACGCCAGGAAACAGCTTTAGTCCTGTGGCCCCGGCTTTGAGAGCGGCAAAGGCTTCGGTCGGCGTGTAAACGCCCGGCCAGCTTTGCATCCCCAACGCCACAGACCGTTTGATCACATCAGCATCATAATTGGGTGACACGATCAGCTTGCCGCCGGCATTCCGAACTGCGTCCACCTGATCAACCGTTAGTACAGTACCAGCGCCAATCAGGGCGCGATCTTCGAAAGCTTTGGCCAGAATGGAAATGCTGTCGAGCGGATCAGGCGAATTGAGTGGAACTTCGATCCGGTCGATCCCTGCATCGATGATAACTCTGCCAACCGCCTCGGCTTCTTGTGGTTGCAGACCACGCAGAATGGCGATGATGGGGCGGCTCATGCGATTTGCCTTGTCATGTTGCGCGCCAGTGCCAGCCCGGCCAGCGTTGCTTCGGTGGCGTTTGCAGTCTCAACAAAAGCGCCCTGTTGTCTTAGCGCTGCCGCATAGACCCGCGATACGGCATCTGCGCCAATGATAGCCAGTTGTTGGCCCAGCCAATATGGACGAGTGGCGGCCAATTCAGCACCGATAAGCAGTCCGGACAGCCGTGCGCGCGCGATGCCTTTGTCCTGATTATGCAGCAGGTCCGCAGCCCGCAAGCCGAACAGGCGCGCAGCCAATTGTTCGGGTTTGGACAATGTGTCCGCCACAGCATCGGCAAAGGTATTTTCATCCCATCCTTCACCTATCGAATGCCGCAGCACAGATTGCGCACTTAACAAATCAAAAAGCTCTCCGGTCATGAGCGTCCGAAAACTCACGATTTCACCTGCGCTGACCTGAACCCACTTCGTGTGAGTTCCCGGAAGGCAGAGGACACCATCCCAGTTCTGGCGAGTTCCCAAAAAACCCGCGATCTGTGTTTCTTCTCCCCGCATCACATCTGGCGGGCTCAGTTGCTTTAATCCGGGTATGACGAAGGCCCGGATGCGCGGGTCTGTGCCGGGAACACGGACTGGGGCATGCGGCAAGGGCTGCGACGGAACGGTGGAATAAGGTGCTTCGACCCAGCCTTGGCGTGCGCCGACCATGCCGCAGGCGATCACATCGATGGGGTCATCCTTCAGCCAGTTTTCAACAAGGTCCAACAGGGCGGTCTGGAACCCGTCGGCTCCGATGCGTGCCATACCCTTGTCGGACTGCGCGCAGTCCAGCACTGTTGCCCCCAGCATGGCCCAGACCCGCAGGTGAGATGTGCCCCAATCAACGGCGATCCAGTCAGTATTCATTGTGTCACCCTGAAACCACGACGCCGCCATCAACCGCCATACACTGACCAGTCATCGCCCGGCTGGCGTTGGATGCAAGAAACAATGTCGGTGCAACCATGTCTTCGGGCGTCAAATGTTCTTTCAGGCATTGTCGATCCAAATGCGCGGCCAAATCTTCGGGCGTCGCCCACATATCCAGTTGTTTTTGCGTCAAGACCCAACCGGGAGCCAGCGCATTCACACGTATGTTTTTTGGTCCCAGTTCGCGGGCCAAAGACCGAGTCATCCCTGTAATGCCCGCATTTGATGTCGTATAGATCGGATAGCCTGCATTGCCCATCATGTAGCTGATCGAGCTGAAATTAATGATAACGCCGCCTTCTTTCATTTGCCGGGCCGCTTCCTGACAGGCGAAATAATAGGCTTTCAGATTCACCTCGATCATCCAGTCCCAGAACTCGGTCGTGGTTTCCTCAAGTGTATGGCGTTGGTCATTGGCCGCGTTGTTAACCAAAACGTTCAGGGGGCCGTGGGCTTTGGCGGCTTTGGCCATTGTCGTGTGAAGAAGCTGGGTGTCGGTCATGTCACCCTGCATGAACAGAGGTGCGCGGCCATGTTTGTCGCGCATCTCTTCGACAAAACCGCTGGCGTCCGATCTGCCGATAAAAGCTACATTGGCCCCCTGAGCCAGAAACCCATCCGTCAATGCTGCGCCCACGCCCGAACCACCGCCGGTGATATAGACGGATGACCCGTTCAAGTCATGAAATGTCGCTGGTTCGGTCATCAGTGGCTCTCTCTGGTCACAAGGCGGGTGTCTTTGCCGACGAGGAAATCCAGATCGGCCCCTTGATCGGCCTGCAACACGTGATCGACATATAATTTTGCATACCCGCGGGAATACTGCGGCCTATCTGGTTTCCATTGGGCTCGGCGCGCGTCCAGTTCTTTTTCGTCCACCAACAGCTCAAGCTTTCCAGCGCTGGCCGAGACGCGGATGCGGTCGCCGGTTTTCACCAGCGCCAGTGTGCCACCTGCCTGTGCCTCGGGGCTGACATGCAGGATGACGGTGCCATAGGCTGTACCGGACATGCGGGCATCCGAGATACGGATCATGTCGCGAACGCCTTCCTTCACCAATCTCGCCGGAATCGGCATGTTTCCCACCTCGGGCATCCCGGGATAACCCTTGGGTCCACATCCCTTGAGCACCAGAATGCTCTTGGATGTGACGGGCAGATCATCCCGGTCGATATTGACTTTCAGGTCTTCGATATTTTCGAAAACGAACGCCTCACCCTCGGTTTCAAGAAGGGCATCGGTTGCGGCAGAAGGTTTGACGATGGCCCCGTTGGGCGCAAGATTGCCGCGTAAAACACGAAGGCCAGCAGCGGGCTTCACCGGATCGTTGAAAGGGCGAATGACGTCGCGGTTGAAACATTCGGCACCTTCGTAATGTGCAGAGATGTCCTTGTTCAGAACCGTTCTGGCCGGGCGGAGGAAAGGTTTGAGTTCGCTCAGCACGGCAGGCACACCGCCTGCGTAACAGAAATCTTCCATCAGGTATTTGCCTGAGGGCATGCAGTTCACCAGTAAGGGAATCTCTGAACCAATTTCAAAGTCCTTGAGCGTCAGGTCAACGCCCACGCGCCCTGCGAGCGCTAGTAGATGCACAACGGCATTGGTCGATCCCCCTACGGCCGCATTGGCGAGGATTGCATTCTCAAAGGCTTCCTTAGTCAAAATGTCCGATGGTTTCAGGTCTTCGTCGACCATTTCGACAATCCGCTTGCCGGTCATATGGGCGAGGGCCATGCGGCGGGCGTCAACGGCGGGCAGGGCGGCATTAGTGGGCAGGCTCATGCCCATCGCTTCGACCAGAGACGCCATGGTGCTGGCTGTCCCCATGGTCATGCAAACCCCGGCACTGCGAGACATCCCGGACTCGGCGCTCATGAACTGCTGAAGGGTCATCTCTCCGGCGCGCACAGCTTCGGAAAACTTCCAAACATCGGTTCCTGAGCCAATATCCTGACCTCGATATTTTCCATTCAGCATAGGGCCGGAGCTGACAACGATCGACGGCAGATCGACCGATGCCGCGCCCATCAGTTGGCCCGGCGTGGTCTTGTCGCACCCGCCCAGCAGAACCACACCATCAATGCCATATGCGCGGATCGATTCTTCGACATCCATGGCCAGAAGATTGCGAAACAGCATGGCTGTGGGTTTCATCTGGGTTTCGCCCAACGACATGACCGGGAATTCGACGGGAAAGCCCCCGGCCTCCCACACACCACGCTTTACCCCTTCGGCCAGATCGCGCAGGCCGGAATTGCAAGGGGTCAGCTCCGACCATGTGTTGCAGATTCCGATGATTGGCCGCCCATCGAAGGCGTGATCAGGAAAACCCTGATTTTTCATCCAGGATCGATGGATGAACCCATCCTTGTCGAGTTTCCCGTACCAGTGCTGTGAGCGGCGTTTTGACATTGTTCTGTTATGCTTTTCGAGATCTGGGAGGATTTGAGTATTTCTAAGAAGGTGAAATTCAAGCGGCGCGAGGCGGGCGACACCAATCCGGCAACCAGTCGACATGGGCAGACAGTAGGTCGTTCACCAGATTTCGAATTTGGCGCAGATCCAGCTCGGCGGCGGTGTGCGGGTCCATCATCGCTGCATGATAGATATGCTCGGGGTTCTGGTCGACCAATGCCCTGACTGTGAGTTCCTGAACGTTGATCTGGCTACGCATCAGGGCGATCAACTGCGGAGGGATGTCTGCGATGACAGAAGGCTGAACACCATTTGCATCAACCAGACAAGGTGTTTCGACAGCAGCCCCAATCGGCAGCTGAGGTATCTGGCCGGTGTTTGGCAGATTGCCATAGGCCACGTAGGCGGTGTCAGAGGTGATCGCGTTCATTATGTCCGCCGCAAACTCGTGGCTGCGAGTGACCGCTATGTCGCGCCCGTCAGTCAAGGTTTTGGCCTGCTGTTTCCAGTTGCTCATCTGTTCCACACAGCGGGTCGGGTATTCATCCAGTGGGATTGAGAATTTCTCGATCAGGTCCGCCCGCCCGTCTTTGATGAACCATGGCACGTATTCTGCCAAATGCTCAGAACTTTCGGTGCAGAAATAGCCAAGGTGGTCCATCACTTCGTAGCGCACCTTGTTGGGGCAGCGCGGCATCAGCAGCGGCGCCTTGGGGATCCTTCCGCTGACATAACCTTGCCGAAGGGCGGGGTATAAATTATGGCCCTGATGCTCAAGCCGCAGGAAGAAGGCGACGTGATTGACGCCCGCCACCTTGTAGCGAATGTCGTCTTTTGGCAGGTCCAGATCGTGTGCCAGTTCCGCGACCGTGTTCTGAACCGAGTGGCACAGGCCGACCTGCTTCAATGATGGGTATTTCTCGGCCAGTGCCCAGGTGTTGATGGCCATCGGATTGACGTATTGTAGTAGTGTCGCATCAGGGCATAGCTGCATCATGTCATGCGCCACGTCCCACAAGACCGGCACAGTGCGCAGTCCCCGCATGATGCCACCTACGCCCAGCGTATCGGCGATGGTCTGGCGCAGCCCGTATTGCTTGGGGATCTCAAAATCTGTGACGGTGCAAGGCCGGTACCCGCCAATCTGAAAGGCAGTGATAACGAAATCGGCTCCATCAAGTGCCGCGCGTCGATCTGTATGTGTGGATACTGTCGCGTTTGACCGGACGGAACGGATCAAGGCGCGGGCTACAGCTTCGCTTTCCATCAGGCGTACGGGGTCGATGTCCATCAGCGCAAAATGACTGTCCGCCAGAGCAGGCGTTAACAGAGCATCCCCCACGATGTTCTGCATAAAGATCGTGGAACCTGCTCCGATGAATGTTATCTTTGTCATTTTACAGCTCCGAGGGTCAGGCCCGCGATAAAGTGCTTTTGCATCAGGAAGAACATGGCAACCGGTGGCAGCGCTGCTACGATCGAGCCCGCGCTCATCAGTTGGTAGGCGGCACGGAACTGGGCGTTGAAACTGGTGATGCCTGCTGTGACAGGCTGGCTTTCCGCGCCCTGTGTCAGGACGACCGCCCAGAAATAATCGTTCCAGATGAAAGTGAAGATCAGCACGCTGAGCGCGGCTATTGCAGGTTTCATCAACGGCAGAACCACGTACCAGAAGATGCGCCATTCGCTGATACCCTCGACCCGCGCGGCCTCGATTAATTCAAAGGGCAGGGCCTGGATAAAGTTGCGCATGAACAATGTGCAAAAGCCGGTCTGGAAGGCGATGTGGAACAAGACGAGGCCGGTTTTTGTGTTGTAGAGGCCCAAATCCAGTGTCAGGTCGCGCACAGGCACCATCAGGATCTGGAATGGCACGAAATTGCCGGCTACGAACATAAAGAAAATCCATAGGTTCGATTTGAATTTGTAAATACCCAGTGCAAAGCCGGTCATGGAACTGAGAGCAACGGCACCGATTACCGTAGGAATGGTGATCATGAAAGAGTTCAGCAAATATCGCGGCATGTCCGAGTTGAAGAACACCAGCCCGTAATTGACCGCGCCTTCGAAACTGGATGGCAGACCCCAATAGTTGGCGTTGGTGAAGTCCGCCGCAGGTTTGACCGAAAACAGAGCCACCGCCAGCAGGGGCCCCAGCCACAGCAACAGGGCAATTGGCAGCATCGCCTGATAGGTGATCTGCGCGGCACGCGGCTGTTTTTCGATAGGCTTGGGAAACATCTCAGTGCCCCCTTTCTTCGCGATACATCGACCAGAGGAAATAGGCGATGAAGCAGAGCATGATCAGGAACAGAACCACAGCGATTGCCGCGCCATACCCCATGCGGAACCCGTATTCGGACAGGGCGACTTCGAACATGTAATAGGCCAGCACGCGGGATGAACCGAACGGCCCGCCCTGTGTCATGATCGAGATCAGGTCGAAACTGCGCAGCGCCCCGATGATTGTCACGACAAAGGCTATGAAAGTGGCCGGGCGCAACTGCGGCAGAATGATGTGCCACAGCATTCTCAAGCCTTTGGCACCGTCCAGGCGTCCGGCTTCGATCTGTTCTGGATCGACGGCATTCAGACCGGTGAGGTAGAGGATCATGCAATAAGCGGTTTGCGGCCAAAGACCCGCGACGATGATGCCATAGGTGACCAGACGCTCATCACCCAGCACATTCAAGGGGCCCATTCCAAATAAGCCGAGAAGCTCATTCAGAAGACCAAAAGTAGGGTCGTAAAACCACGTGAATACGAGGCCAACAACAACCTGAGAGATGACAAATGGAAAGAAGAACAGCGATTTGTAAAGGCGGATACCCCAGACCGTCTGGTTCAAGAACAAGGCAATGAACAGGCCCGCGGGAATGGCCAGAAGGTACAGGATCAGCCAGATCAGATTGTTTTTGAGCGAAATATAGAATGCGTCCCGGTCAACCCACTCCCAATACAAATCTTCATAGTTGCGCATGCCCACATATTCAGCGGCCCCCAACCCATCCCATTCATAAAGTGACAGGTTGAAAGACTGGAAGACCGGAATGATCACATAGACCATGAAGAACAGCAGGCCCGGAGCCAAAAATAGCCACGGGGCGATCCGCTGTTGGTTTCTGTGAAACCAGCTTTCCTGTTCTGGGGCGTCGGCGTCAGTGGTCATGGGTGTCCCGGGGTTTCTTGAGGTGAAGGCGGGCTGAAGCCCGCCCTACAAAGCGGGTCAAGTAGGCCGGGCTTCAGCCCGGCCCAAGCCTGATTAGTTGTCGTAGATACGCTCTCGCGCGCGTTCCAGCTTGGCCAGAATACGGTCAGCATTGTCTGGTTTGACCATGAATTCTTGGAAACCTTCCATTGACACTTTGGCCATTTCAGCCGGCGCGTCGCGGTCCCAGAATTGAGCCACACCGCCGGGGCTGTTGGACGAGAGCATCGAAAAACCCTGCTGTAGGAACTTGTCATCGTCTACTGAGGATTGCGCGTTCACCGGCAGCTGACCGAGATTTGACCCATTGTTGATCTCGGTCTGTTCGTCCGCCGAGACAACGAAGCGCAGGAATTCCCGCGCGGCTTCTTTGTTCGAGGCATTCGCCGGGATATGGAATGTATCGGTCGGCGCGTCTTCAGCCAGTTCGACATCAGGATTGATCGACACGAATTGGTAGAAATCCAGCTGATCGTCTGTCAGCCCTGCTTCACGCAAAGGCGCGACTGCGAAGTTGCCCATCAGATAAGCAGCGGCCTCTCCGTTGACCATGAATGGCAAAGCCTCCTGCCAGCTATAGGTCTGATGGTTATCAATGAAGGCCCCCATGTCGATCAACTGCTTCCAGTTGGCAAAGGTCTGCTTGACCCGGTCATCTTCCCAGCTGATTTCACCATTGGCCAGCTGGTTGTGAAAATCAAACCCGTTGGTGCGCATGTTCAGGTAGTCGAACCAGCCACCAGCGGTCCACAGGAACTTGGTGCCGATAGTATAGCAGGCGCGGCCGGAATCGACGATCTTCTGACAGTTTGCCAGCTCTTCTTCCCACGTCGTCGGTTCGCTGAGGCCCAGCTCATCAAAGATATCTTTGCGGTAGTAAACGCCCCACTGGTAGTAGGTATAGGGCACGCCCCATTGTTTGCCGTCTATGGTCATAGCGCCTTTGGTCGAAGCCAGGTTCTCGGCAATTTCGGGCTCGGCCCACAGGTCTGATACGTCTTCAAACAGGCCAGCCTCGACATACGGCTTCATACGGTTGGCGGCGTACCAAGTGGCCACGTCAGGTGTGTCAGCCGTCAGAAAGTTGCGGATCTGGGTCTTATACGCTTCGCGGTCGATAACCGTGGTTTCAATCTCCAGGCCGGGGTGCTGCGCTGCAAACCGTTCGATCATCGCTTCCATCGTTGCGCGCGGGGCCGGGTTTGACGTGTCCAGGAATATCCGAAGCTCTCCGGTCAGGTCAGCAGCCGCCGGTGCCGCCATAGCAACGCCAAGTGCCAGCGCAGCGGTTGTGCGCTTGAAAGTGGAATACATGGTTTCCTCCCTGTTGTCTCCACGTAAGTTTCAAATAATGAAACCTTGTTTTATATATTGAAAACTACACATCGACTCGGTTAGTCTTGTCAAGACCCTCGTGCGATCTGCGATGGGCAAGCGGAGGAGAACGGACGCCCGTGTCAGGTGACGGAACTATTGGCAAAGCATGTGACGTGCTGGATCAGGTCGCCGCATTTCAGCGCCCTGTGCGATTTTCGGAATTGCTGGACGACAGCGATTTCCCGAAAGCAACATTATATCGGTTTTTGCAATCATTAACCAATCAGGGAATGCTATGTTACGACCCCGAGCGCCAAACCTACGCGCCGGGTATGCGTTTGGTACGGCTTGCGCATGCAGCCTGGACCCAAAGCTCACTGGCCCCTATCGCACGTCCGTTTCTCGATATTCTAAGCCAGGAAACCGGCGAGACCGTGCATTTGGCGCAGCTCGATGCAGGTCAGGTTCTATACGTTGATAAACGCAACGCAGCGCAACCGATCGAGATGTATTCTCAGGCGGGTAAGGTGGGCCCGGCCTACTGCACGGGCGTCGGCAAGGCGATGCTTGCCTTTCTAGATGAGGGAGACCTTAACCGGGCAATTTCGCAGCAGAGTTTTCACCGCTTTACCGACAAGACCCTGACGTCGGACAATGACCTGCGCACGGATCTCGATCGAATTCGCAGCAAGGGTTTTGCCGTTGATGACGAAGAACATGAACCCGGAATTATCTGCGTCGCCTGCCCCATTCTGACATCAAACGGTCGGGTGCTGGGCGCAATCTCAGTAACTGGCTCGACCCAACGAATGGATTTTGAACAACTCGAGGCATGGGTGCCTCGTGTGCGGCGGGTGGCTGAACAAATCAGCACCGAGGCACAGGCTTGGCGTTTCCCTGAAACGCGACCAGACCTCGGCAATGACAGGAAGCAAGCGACATGACAGGTGTAACTCTGAACCAGGCAATCAAGCGGTACGGCCAGACGCAAGTCATTCACGGCATCGACTTGCAGATCGATGATGGTGAATTCTGTGTTTTCGTTGGCCCTTCAGGATGTGGCAAATCCACATTGTTACGGATGATCGCGGGTCTTGAAGAAACGTCGGAAGGCGAGATCCACATAGGGGCGCGGGACGTAACCCACATGGACCCGGCTAAGCGCGGCGTGGCGATGGTGTTCCAGACCTATGCGCTTTATCCACATATGACCGTGGCAGAAAACATGGGCTTTGGGCTGCGCATGAACGGCGTCGCAAAGGCAGAGATCACCAGAAAAGTGCAGGAAGCCTCGAACATTCTGAAACTTGACCAGTACCTCAAACGCAAACCCAAGGCCCTGTCGGGCGGTCAGCGGCAGCGGGTTGCGATTGGCCGTGCCATCGTTCGTGGCCCCGACGTTTTCCTGTTTGACGAACCTTTGTCCAATCTGGACGCCGAGTTGCGCGTGGAAATGCGTGTTGAGATCGCGCGCCTTCATCAGGAAATCGGCGCGACCATGATTTACGTGACCCATGATCAGGTCGAAGCCATGACCATGGCCGACAAGATCGTCGTGCTACGGGATGGTCGTGTTGAACAGGTTGGCGCTCCGATGGATTTGTACCGCGATCCGGACAACCGGTTTGTCGCAGGCTTCATCGGTTCGCCTGCAATGAACTTTCTGGAATGTGACTATGGGGATGGCCTAGTCTCCCATCCCGCACTTAGCAAGCCGTTGCCCGTTACTGTGGCTATACCCGCTGGTCGGACCAAGGTGACATTGGGCATGCGGCCCGAGCATATTCAGATTGACCGTTCGGCCGATGCCTGCACCGTGGACCTGACCGAAGCCTTAGGCGGCGTGTCCTATTCCTATTTACGGACGCCAAATGGTGATAAGCTGATCATTGAGGAACGGGACGATCAACGAAGCAGAACCGGGGATCGGGTCGGCATCGCCATACAGCCAGATCGTGTGATGTTTTTTGATCCAGAGACCGGGCAACGGTATCGTTAGTCACGACCTTCCAGCCCACGGGCAGTCTTACCCGTCCCAAGAGTTACACGACACTTTATCTGACCCGTGGCAAAACGCGCGGGCAGATGCGATTGATTCCAAGTCAAACGTGATTTAAGGGAAGCCCTGTCAAAACAGAGTCACCCAGGGGCTGTATCGTGGTTTAGCCCCTCTCACGCCACGCAATTGTGGTTGCAACTCTTGGATCGCACGCCCCGAAAGGCTTAAAAAAGGTAAAAGAATATGGCAGATAAATCGAACTTCGACATATTGTATACCATTGTAGACGAAGCGCCAGAACTGGCCAGCGCCTCGTTCCTGCCCATCATTCGCAAGTTCGCATCTGCTGCGGGCGTTCGCGTTGGCACCAAAGATATTTCCCTTGCGGGACGCATTTTGGCAGCATTCCCCGAGAACCTTACCGACGATCAGCGTGTAAGTGACGATCTGGCTGATTTGGGCGAGTTGGTGAAGACACCCGATGCCAATGTCATCAAGCTGCCAAATATCTCTGCCTCGGTTCCTCAGTTGGTTGCGGCCATCGAAGAACTGCAATCGCAGGGTTACGACATTCCGACTTACCCGGCAGAGCCTGCAACGGATGAGGAAAAGGCGATCCGCGCCCGTTATGATGCGATCAAAGGTTCCGCTGTTAACCCGGTTCTGCGTGAAGGGAACAGTGACCGCCGTGCGGCGCGTGCCGTGAAAAACTATGCTCAGAACAACCCGCATTCGATGGGCGATTGGGCGTCGGACAGCAAGACCAAAGTGTCGTCCATGCCGGCCAATGATTTCTATGCAAACGAGATTTCGGCCACCATTACCGCAGCACAAGCAGGCGATGCTAAAATTGAATTTGTGGGCAAGGATGGTGACGTCACCGTTCTGAAAGACGGCTGGTCGCTGGAAGAAGGAACCATAGCCGACGCGACTTTCATGTCGGTCAAGGCACTGTCTGCGTTCCTTGCAGATGCCATTGAGGATACCAAAAAAGACGGGACCATGTTCTCGCTGCATATGAAAGCCACGATGATGAAGGTTTCAGACCCGATCATCTTTGGCTATGCGGTCAAAGCGTGGCTGGCCCCCGTGTTTGAAAAATTCGGCGCGGAACTGGATGCGTTGGGTGTGAACCCAAATTCAGGCCTGGGTGCATTGCTGGAGCGCGTACAGGGTCACGCCGACATCATGGCTGCCATCGACGCGCTCAAGGCGGACCGGCCGTCCATGTATATGGTGGATTCGGACCGCGGGATCACGAACCTGCATGTCCCATCGGATGTGATCATTGATGCCTCAATGCCCGCTGTGATCCGTGCCGGGGGCAAGGGCTGGGACCAGACGGGTGCCAAAGGTGACACCAACTGTGTGATCCCAGATCGGTGCTACGCGACCGTCTATGATGAGGCGATCAAGTTCTTCAAAGCCAATGGCGCGTTGAACCCAACCACTGCCGGAGCCGTGGCGAACGTGGGCCTGATGGCTCAGAAAGCCGAGGAATACGGTTCGCACCCGACAACTTTCGAGGCGCCGGCCGATGGTACAATCCGCATCGTTCTGGCCAATGGCGAAACGTTGCACAGCCATAGTGTCGAGGCCGGCGATATCTGGCGCGCCTGCACTGTCAAAAAAGCGCCGATCGAGAACTGGATTCAGCTGGCCATGGACCGTCAGCGTCTGACCGGGTCCGAAGCGATTTTCTGGTTGGACGCAAACCGGGCCCATGACGCGGAGCTTATCAAATATGTCAAACCGGCGCTTGAGGCTGCTGGCGTGGCCGACAAGTTCCTGATCATGGCCCCGCGTGAGGCGACCCGGCAGTCGTTGGAGACGATCACAGCAGGTAATGACTCGATTGCTATCACCGGCAACGTGCTGCGGGATTATTTGACTGACCTGTTCCCTATCCTGGAATTGGGTACTTCGGCCAAGATGCTCTCCATTGTCAAACTGATGAACGGCGGTGGTTTGTTCGAAACCGGTGCCGGTGGCTCGGCGCCCAAACATGTGCAGCAGTTGGTCGAAGAAAATCACCTGCGCTGGGACTCGATGGGTGAGTTCTGTGCGTTGGGTGAATCGCTGAACTTCCTTGCTGACAGCAAAGGCAACGAGAAAGCGGGCATTCTGGGTGCGGCGGCCGAAGCAGCGACGCAGGGTATTCTGGACAACAACCGCTCACCCAGCCGCAAAGTTGGTCAGCCGGATAACCGCGACAGCCACTATTGGTTTGCTCGCTACTGGGCTGAGGCTTTGGCCGCCCAGTCCGAAGATGCGGAACTGGCTGCCGAGTTTGAATCATTGGCCAAGGATCTGGCCGCCAATGAAGCGCAAATCCTGTCCGAGTTGGCCGCAGCGCAAGGTAAAGCTGCGGATTTGGGAGGTTACTATCACACCGACCCAGCCAAAACGGCAGCGGTTATGCGGCCCAGCACAACGTTGAACACAATCATCGGCTAATCGCTAACGGCAAAAAAGGTGATCCCTCGCCTGTTCAAAACATGGAAAGGGACCGGCACAGTTGTGCGGTCCCTTTTTGTATCGCAGACACTGTGACGGAAAGTAGGGTCGGCAAAAGTTTTTTGCATTTACAATGCTTTATAAAAAATTTGTTTGTACTTACGGGATTCCCCTAATAGCACGACAGCGCTGACTGCTTTAAACCTTGGATAACAGAGAATTTCACTGGTGATGCCTTAGGGCCTTATCACTCACTCAGAGAATGACCAGCATTTGGGGTGCTGGTCATTTCATTTTGGTTCTCAGGATTTTCTGGACAGCTCAGCAGTTCAACCATGGTTGAACACGAAATCGAGTGCTCACAAAAATACTGGAGACAGGGTTTTAGCCAACACGCCGGGGTTCTGGGCTGGCAATCGGCGCTTGTATTCTGTTCGCTCCGCTAACCGCAACACCTTTATGCCGCAGATAAGAAAGGCGACGCGCCTCACGCCGGGCGAGCGCCAGGGATTCCAGGATAAGCGCGCACACGATCGACAGCATGGTTCCAACAAAACCGGATACTGCGACAACCAAAGATGGAACTCGGTCAACCAACCCCGTTTCCAGAAACTCTCGGAAAACCGATACGAAAACGAAAAGCGACGGTAAGAAAATCAACAAGGCCAAAGAGAGGAAGAAAGCGATTGGTTTTTCGTCCTTGATCAGAAGGCCAATCATCTTGAGAATTCGCCACCCATCGGAATAGGTGGCTAGCTTGGAATTCGAATCCGGAAGCCGTGCGACGTATTTGGTCTCAATTTCTCCAATTGGCATGCGCATCTGCATCGCGTGTACCGTAAGTTCAGTTTCAATTTCGAAACCGTTGGAAACCGCTGGAAAACTTTTGACAAAGCGTCTGCTGAAAACACGATAGCCGGAGAGCAAGTCGTTGATTTTGCTTTTAAAGAAGAATTTCACCAGCCCGCTGAACAAGGCGTTTCCAAGTTTATGGCCCCGCCGATAGGCTTGAATGTCGTCGTTTACCCGTGCGCCGTTGACCATATCAAGATTTCGAGAGACCAGCAGATTTATCAATTCAGGTGCTGCCATACTGTCATAGGTCGCATCCCCGTCTGCCATAACGTAGACATCCGCATCCACGTCCGCAAACATCCTGCGGACAACGTTACCTTTACCCTGATATGTTTCAGAATAGACCAGCGCGCCAGCTTCTTGCGCCACTCTGGCTGAGCCGTCCGTGGAATTGTTGTCGAATACATAGATTACGGCTTCTGGCAGGGCGGCGCGGAACTGCTTGACTGTTTCACCAATGGCAATTGCTTCATTGTAACACGGCAAGATAACGGCAATCTCCAAGCCCGGCCACGACGCCCGCGTCAGAGCTCCACTTCGGATATTCAAGGCACCCTGTATCATACGTTACTCATGCTCGCTGAGATCTGTCACTTGAAGGATGATTGCGCTTCATTCCCAAGATGCTGCGCGTATGAGGCAGTTCTGAAGCAGATAAATGGCTGAAATTTGGCATCCGGCTGAAACGCACCGATAATTCAGCAAAAAGGGGCCGGTTCAGGAACCGGCCCCAAAGTTTCAGCTGAACCGAGGGATCAGTTCGAAGCTGAGTTCAGCTTTTCATTTTGCTCACGCAGTGTATCCGAGATAATCGCGTACCATTCACCGGATTGACGCATTTCGATCAGACCTTTGTTCATCATTGCGATGTACTCGCGCGCGAATGGGTTAGTACGATGTGCAAGGAAGCTCATCGACGACAATGTAGACACATAGGGGTTCTCAACAATGTCAGCCGATGTCAAACCCATGTCTTTCATTGTTGATGCGAACAGATCAACTTCGAATGCCGCAACATCTGCAGTCCCGGTCAATACGGCGTCAAGACAATCACGGGCCGAATTGGGCTGAACCACAGTCGTGTTCTCGCGGTTCAGTCCTTGTTCTTCCAAGACAACCATGCTCCAGCCTGCCATACGGCAAATGGTCGAGCCTTCCAGGTCCTTGAAGCTTGTCGCGCTTGCGTATTCGCTTTCCGGCAGTGTGAAGAAGCCACCGACGATATCGTATACCGGAACGGAAGCTACGAATTGACTGCAGCGAGCTTCGGTTTCTGGAGACCATTCGTACGTACGGTTAGTACAATCCGGAACGGTCCATGCAATTGAAATATCAAACGCACCAAGCGGCAACAGTGTATCCAGATGCGAACTCCAGTCGTCGACAAAGCTGACGGAATACTCGCGGCTGTTTCCAGCCCGCTGAAGGCTGGTCGTTGCTAGGCGGGTCATGATGCCCCCGCCGCTGAGTGTTTCGGTTGTGAACGGTTCCCAGCCGTTACCTGCCACCATTTTGATCGGCGGCGCATAGACATTCGACCGCTTTACGCTGGCCGCACGCTGTTCTTCAGCAGCGATGATTTCCTGTGCGCTCTGACCGTTCGGCAGGCTGCCGTCTTCACAGGGCAGGGCCAGCACCAAACCAGGGTTGAGAGACCCCGGGTTGGTGATTGCATTCCTGTTCGCGTTGAAGATCGGCTGGTAGTTCGAGGTGCCATAGGCGGCGATCGCGATGGTTGCCAATGTGTCACCGTCTTGCACAGTATAGTTCGTGCACGCTTCCTGTGCAGCGGCGGCTCCCGCGCTCAGAGCTGTGATGGCGGTTGCCGACAGCACTGCTTTCTTAATATTCTCGTTAAACATGTCCACTTCCTCCAGACTTTAGATTGTCAGGCCAGACGGGGGCCTTATCCATTTTCCATTTGATGACGCAGTGCGGTCGACACGATATCGCGCCATTCGCCCGACTGCTGCATGATTGCCAGACCCTGATTCAGCGTCTCTAAGATCGCTTCCCCATCAGGATTATCTTTATGGGTCATGACGTTTAGCGACTTGATCGCCGCCAGGTTGGGGTTTTCAATAATCCGGTGTTTATAGCCAAGCCGTGCGATGGCTTCCTCTGCCAGATGCGCTTCGATTGCCACGATGTCGGCAGTTCCGTCCATCACAGCATGAAAGCACTCGTCGGGCGATGTTGGCCGCATCAACTTGATGACGGGTTCGTAAAGACTTACCGCGTCCATATGTGAAAGCGACCAGCCTTCCGGGCGGCAAATTGTTGTCCCGGCAAAGTCGGCATAGGTCAGCGTCTGCTCGTACCCCGATCCATCGCGTGCAAAGAATGTATCCACGACTTCATAGAAAGGGTTCGAGAAATCGTATGTTTCACAACGATTACGGTCACTTTCGGACAACGCTGCTGCATCTTCGCAATTTGGGCGTGACCAGGGGAAAGTGCCGTCAAATGCAAGTGTTGGCATCAATAGATCCAGATGCGACGACCAATCGTTCACGAACTGAATTTTGTACGCTTGTTCCGGTGCGGCCCGCAGCATCGCTGTCTCAACCAGATGCGTGTAAAGCCCCCGGTTGGGCAACGCTTCGTCCGTAAACGGAGCGTAGTTCCCGCCGGTAATCAACAGCAACTGACGATCACGAATTTCCGGGCGCGTTTCAGCGTTAGCATTTCTGATCAGTGCGGCGGCTTCCGAGCGGGCTGCCTCGATCTCTTCTTTGGCAGCTGCCCGTGCAGCCACGACTGCATCTTCACTTGCCTTCTTTGCCTCAGCTTCTGCTGCCGCAACACGGGCTTCCGCTTCGGCCACGGCTTTTTCCGCGCGTTCTTCAGCGGCCTTTACCAGTTCTGAGGCCATTTCAGCCGCCAGACGTCCAGCTTCGGTGTCGGGCAGCTCGGGTGCGCGCCCAACATCTTCCAGACATGGCAGATTTAGAACGTCACCGATACGAATGATATTGGGGTTTTTTCCGATAACATCCCGGTTGGCATCGTAGATTGGCCGGAAATCTTCAGTCGCGTAAACTCGAATTGCCAATTCCCGCAGGCTGTCGCCGCGCTGGATCTCGTAGGTTGAACATGCCTCTTGCGCTGACACCGCGCTTGTGGCGGCGGCGAGGGCAAGGCTTGATATGATTATGTGTTTTCTCATGGGTCCTGTTGCTTTGCCTGTTTAATTTCTCGTAAGTTTGGCGACGGCGATCGACAGATTGTCCTGATCGGGATCGCCCTTGGCCTGCACAGCCAGTTGCAAGGCTTCGGCGATTTCCTGTGCTAGATCCTGCTGATGCAGGCGCAAAACATCCTGAATCTCAGCGTCGCTGAGATATTGCAGCCCGTCACTGCCAAGGATCAGAATATCAGCCGGAGACACGATCAGCGGTTCTTCAGGGCAATCCACTTTTGGAATAGCGCCGCCCATGATTACCGACGTCAGTTGGTTCCTGTCCAGTTCCCGTGCTTCAGCTTCCGAAAGCTCGCCAGCGGCCAGTTTTGCGTCGATCACGGGGGCCATCGAGTGGTCTTCGTTCACCTGCGTCAACTTGCCTTCGCGGAACAGGTAAAGGGGGCTGTCTCCGATTGAAATCCTGAACACACGCTGACCCAGAAAGAGGACACCCAACAATGTGGAACCCATGTTGAAACCCTGGCCCTGCGCTTCGTTATGGTCAGAAATCGCTGCATTGGCTTGCATGGCCGCCAAAGGCAGTGCATCAATTGCGGCTCCTTCGTTTAAGGTGTCAGCTTCCAGCTCGGCATCCAGCGCGTTGCGCCAAGCGGAGATCACCATTTCCGAAGCTACTTCACCCGCTTCGTGACCACCCATGCCGTCAGCAATCGCAATATAGCCCGCGTCCGATACATCGAACATGCGCGCGGCAATTGCGTCTTCCTGCGTTTCCCGCTGACCCTGGTTCAGGATCAGCGCAACATCATATGCCGGAGTTGCCAGCATCTATCAGGAATCCCGCCAATCAAAACCTTCATCGCAGAAGGCCATAAATCGGATTGAGGTTTCACTGATGCGGATTAGATCTCCGCTGGAGAGCGCGATTGTGCTCAGAACGGGTTTACCATTCAGGCGAACAAGGTTGGCCTTACCGCCATGCCCCAGATAGCATTTTCTATCTTCGGGGTCGTAAGCAATAACGGCGTGGTTCGAACGTGAAATGCCCGTGTCGCCGAAATCCAGTTGGATCGCTTGGTCATCGTTTCGACCGATTTGCATCAGGCCTTCGGTCAGGGTGATGCTGGCGCCCCGTCCGGGACCTGCCGTCACTACCAGCCAGCCAACCGGGAATGTTTCCTGAGCGGCTTCGGTTTTTGAGACGGGTTCTGATGTTTCAATCAATTCCTGAACATGCGTATCCGCACGCTCAAACCCCAAGAACGTTGTTTTGACCCGTGAACGACGGTCTTCGACCGGGGCGGCCGGCGTGGGCTGAGCCTGCACAGCGACCTCGTCCACCATTGTTGGTTCCTGCATGGGCGGGGTTGCATCTTCAGCTTCCACCGTTTCTGGCGCACTCATTTCAGCTGCATCCAGAGGCGGCTTAACTTCATCCGGTGTTTCGGCAAGCTCGTCGGCTACATGCAAAGTGATGATTTGATCGTCCGAGATATCCTCGTCATCATCGGCGTCGGCCATCAGGTTTTTGGTATCTTGGTCGTCCTCGTCAATCGCATCTTCAACAAAGATGGATTCTTCAACCGGTTCTTCCGTGTTTTCCGCCGCAACTTCGTCGAATTCCGGCATTTTCTCTTCAGGGATAAGCTCGTCTGTTTCCTCGTAGGATTCAGACGTCTTGTTTCCACCGGCCAGTGCGGCGCGCAGCGCGTTGAAGTCCGCGATAGGCTCCTGCTTTTCGGTTTCAGGTGCCGCGCTGTCCGCTGCATGAGCGTTGTCTGCAACATCGTCTTCTTTGGTTTTGCCGGCACCTTCGAGAAGCCGGCTCAGAGGGCTTTTGTATTTGAACATGGTGTCGACACCTTCGAATTGTTGGCACGGACCTTTCGTGCCATGGGGCTGCTACCTACCTCCGCGTGAAACAACGCAGAGACACTCAACGAAAAACATGGAAACTGGTACTCTCTGCGGTGGGCCGGATCCCACCGGGCGGCAAACTGAACGCCACCCTCAGTAAACACACACTGGCAGATCAAAAATGAACCGGTCAGATCACTCCTGCGCTAACTGCATGATCGCGGCTACTTCGGCACCGTTACGGAGCACGGTTAGCTTTGCTTCTGGCTGGCTGTCGGAAACCAGCGCAGCCAGCATGTCATCAAGGCCTTCGGGCTCATTCAATGTCATGTCAGTCTGGCTTTCGCTTAACAGAACATCACCTTTTCGCAGTTGGCCCGTTGGCTCTGCCGGGACGGAGCTAACTTCTGTCTGCCATCCGTCACTTCCCGAGCCGCTGACAGTGAACGAATAACCGTTCTCCAATCCGATCGAGCGCAGCGCAGGCAGTGCTAGCAGGCCATTCTGTGCACGGGTCTTTCCAAGCGGACGATAGCGGGCTGCAACCCGAGTATAGCCGTCTGGATCGACGCTTAGCTTGTCTAGGACCTGCGCAGCGAAAGACATGTCTTCACGAACCGGGTTGCCGTTCAGCGTAAAGATCACAACTCCGGGTTCCACCCACTCGCCGACAACGCTCATGTCCTGATCGGCGTTCACACCGGTAACCGCTATAGTTGCACCTGTTGCGGTGCGGCGGCGGGATGTCTGGAAGGGGATTTCAACATCCCAATGGTGGAACGATATCTGTTGTTCTGCGGGAGTACCGGAAGCGGCATCGGTTTTGGGTTCGGCCACAGCGGCTGCAATCTCTTGTTCTGCTGGTTGTTCTTGGGCACCGACCGTCTCGGTAGTTTCGGACGCTACTTCTGTGGTGGTTGGTTCCGCAGGTTCAACTTGCGCCTGCTCGACAGGCTCTTCTGGTTCAGGTTGTTGCTCTGAAGCGACCGCGACGTCGGGTTCAGGTGTTTCGGCCGCGGGCTCTTCCACCGCAGGCGGTTCTGCTTCGGCAGTTTGAGTGGTTGCTTCAGGCAGCGTCGTCGTAACCTCAGCTTGTTCTTCACCTTTGTCGCCGGACATCACAAAGAAACCGCCTGCGGCCAATGCTGCCACAAGCACTGCTGCACCAGCTATCATCTTGCCGCTGCCACCGGATCCGCTCTGAACTACGGTATCAACTGCGACCGGTGTTTCCGCTTTTGCGGAAATCTTGGCCATCTCGGGTTCATTCTTTTTTTCGTTTTCGCGAACAATGTCCGAGTTCCCGGCGAGCAGAGCCGTAACAACCGCTTCGGCATTTTCGCTTTCGGCCTTGATCCGCGCCTTTTCTTCTTCCTTGTCCTTGCGATCCATGCCGACGATCACCGAAACCGGGCGATAGGCGAAGGTATCAAACATCACGCCAGGGCCGCGGAACATGCGCAGCCAATCCAAGGCTGTCTGCAAACGGTCCGTTGCGTGCACTTCCATTGCCTTGTCGATTGCTTCGAGGAATCCATCGGGATATCCGTCAAAGCGATCTGCCAATGGGGTATAAGGGTCGTCCTGCCCGTTGTTGAATGCATTCAGGCGACTCTGGCCGTCGACCGGACGTTCACCACTGATCGCATGGTATAGGGTTGCCGCCAAAACATAGAGATCGCTGCTGGGCCCCTGTTCGGCACCTCGGACGTAAAACTCGTGCGGCGAATACCCGTCTTTTATGACGCGCAGGGTCAACAATGCGGCCGACTTGTTTGCAGCTTGCTCACGCGCGGCACCGAAATCGATCAGGACCGGGTTTCCGTTTTCGTCAATCAGGATGTTATCCGGCGAAATGTCACGGTGCAGCATCCCGCTTTGGTGGATGAACGACACCGCGGACAGCATCTTTTCCGTTACCTGTACGATAAAGTCAGGACCACCATCGTTTTCCGGATTTTCAACATAGTCCAGCAGGTCGCAACCACGGATCAGATCCATAGCGATGTAAGCTGTGTCGTTGTCTTCGAACACCTGGTGAACGTCGACGATGTTCGGATGCACCAGACGCGCATGATTGCGGGCTTCCTGAATAAACAGGTCGATAATGGCGCGTAGATCATCCTTGTAGGACGGGTCGTTCGGCTCAACCAGGTCCCCGTTGCGACGGCACAACGCACCGGGGAAACATTCCTTGATCACGACGTCACGCTCCAGGCTGTCGCGCGCTAGATAGGTGATCCCAAATCCGCCATTGCTGAGGTATTGGAGGATTTCATACTGTCCGCGCAACAGCTTTGCGCCCGGTTGCAGTCCTTCAATCTTTGGTTCGTCGTGCGTTGCACCGACAGCCTGGTTGTGGCTCATTTCAATCCGCCCGTTCTACTCATTTTGCGGCTTTATCTAACAGGGCCGGCAGCCCACGAACTCACAACCAAAAACAACCGCAGGACACTTAAGAACGGTTAGACGTTTCAAATTTGACTTTAATGGGGCCGCCTGATGGCTTCACTAAGGATCGTTTTTTTGAATATGGCCTATATAGTATGCCAACTACGTGCTGATACTACATATTGACCTATGGGGTGGATAAAACGAAAACTGATGACCCCAAACAGGTCTGTTGGTCTACGAATTCGAAACAATAAAGGGCCGATTCTTCGGCCCTTCGAATCGCTTCACAGCGCTTCAATCCTTGTGAAAAGTGGCTAGGTACCGGTTTTAGGTTGCGCCGCGGCGACGGTACTGCCAGCCCATGCAAGGTTGTCACCAAGCTGTACAAGTATGCTGATTGCGTCTTTCAAAGGCGCATCTCCGCTTTCAAACTGAAGCAACAACAACAAGTCAGTCGCTTTTTCGAACTCGGCCGGAATCCAGTCAGCATCTGGATCGATCTCGCCACCTTGGTCCAGCCGTTCCGCGAAATCTTCGACGATTTCCTGGCAGCTTTGCAGAAAGGCAGCGGGTTCAATATCAGCGGAGTCACGCAGGTCTTCATAGATGCTTGCAATGGCAGCTAGCCAGTCTTCAAGAATGGGGTTGTTCAGTGGCGGAAGGGCAGACTCCAACGTTGACTGCATTGAGGCAGTATCGCTCACGGTCGGTTCCGGCTCTGGCCCTTTCAATGTTTCCAGGAATGGCAGAAACTCGTGCTCCAGATCCTTCTGAGCAGCGTCAAGGTCACTGCGCCGCCGGTCAGACGCCGCATCAAGGACCTTTTCCGCAAGTTCCTGGCCACCACAGTTTTCCCAAAGATCGAAATCAGGTTCCGGCTCTTGTGCCATGGCGCGCACCGCGACGGGCGTGCCAATTGGGACCACAGCGCGAAACAGACCTTCTTTTTCTTTGTTCAATCGAGCCAATACCCGATCCAGAGCGGACTGCACCGGGGGCAAATCAGCATGCGTGACCGCCAGCAGGCTGTTGGCTCGTAGCTCGGGCGGCACCTGCGCCCACAAATGCCGTTCTGTTTCACGCCATGCGCTTGTGCCGTTGGTACACCAGATGGCACAGTCGACGAATTTCAGCAGGTCCAGTGTCTGTTTGTATGTATCATCCAATGCGCCAGAGCCGGGAAGATCGAACAGTGATATCTCTTTCAGAGCAGGGGTGTTCAATCCAACAGAGATAAAGTCAGGCTCATCCGCAGCGGCCTTTTCCAGTGCTATGCCAGAATATGTCTTTGGCTCCTTGTTCCACCAGCCGACTGTCGTCTCTGGCGTATCCGCGTAGGCAACGATGACAAGTGGCAGCTTCAGGTGCTGCGGGCCGGTTGGAAGGATATCCGCCCCTGCCAGCATGTTCGCAAGGCTTGACTTGCCCGCCCCGAACTCTCCAGCGAAACCGATGTTGACCGCGTTGGACAAGCGCTCGGCATGGGCCAGGGCCCGTGCGCGCATATCTTCCAATTTCGGGTCCGACGACAGTTTTTCTGTCGTTGTCAGAAAACGCTCCAGCTGGCGCACTTCCTGTTCGGTTCCGGGAAACTCAATCATTCCGCAGCCTCTGCTTGTCGTTCGTCCACGTTGCTTGTTCCAAAGACACTATCCAACTCGTCAGCAATACGGCGCGCCCGTTCAAACGCAGCTTGTGCTTCCGCCTGAGCATTCAACTCACCCGCTCCGGAGCGGTGCTCAAGATGGCCTGCCAACAGAGCCAAGTAATGATCCAGAACGGTTTTCAACCGTTCCAGAAGGTTTTCACGCGTTGTGTCGATCAGGTCATCGCCAATCAGTTCGAATTCCTGCACGATCATGCGCTCGGCCCGCGCCACAACGCTGTTGCGCGATATCAGACGCGACAACCAGTTTACACGCAGCTCAACGGTAATGCCACGGGTCAAGGCGGTGGTGTCCGGGCGGAACCAACGCACTGCACTTGTGTTCATGCGATTGTCGACTGGTTCCTGCCAACCTGGCAGTGCCCGCAAAGCGGCGTTGCATTGCATGTCGATCGCGTAAAGTTCGCTCAACATGCGTTGCCGCACCACTTGCGACGCGCCCTGCACCAACTCGCGCATTTGTTCGCGCAAAGGAGTGAAATTCAATTCGGTCGCGCCGCCTTTGGCAAGCAATGGGGATTGTCCTTCAGGTCCGCGCACCACAACAAAGACGGATTCAGAGACTGTGTCATCCATGACCCCACGCAGGTTTGACAGAACATCGTCCATGTCCTTGACGATGTCTTGGGATTTGTCCGCAATCAATTTGCGCAGATCACCAAGCGTCTTGTCGCTGTCATCCGGGCTGTGCGCCCCCGCGCTGCCTTCGTCTTGCAGCGCACGAAGATGTACCTGTGACCGCTCCAAATCGCCACGCGCGAAGCTGTCGAGATGCTGCCACGCCATCCTCAGCTGTTCGTTTATCGGCCCGTCCGCCAACGCCTGAGTGACATGGCGGCGCAAGTCGGGCAAGCCCGACGCGATCATCGCGGCAAACCGTAGTACAGCCTCGCGGCTGATGGGTCCCGGGCCTTGTTTGATCTCGGCCACGCCGTTCAGGTACTGTTGCATCTGTTCCGGGTGCGCCCGCAACCAAGCCAGAATATGATCGTGGTTCACACCGGTTTCATCGCCAGTCAGTGCATAATGCGCCCATTGTGCGCTTCCCATCAGTACATCGATATTCGACGTGCCTAACGCTTTTGCGAGCCCGTCTACAACATCCAGACGCACCTTTGCCGCATCATCGGCCCCGCCGCCCAACTCATCGACTCGGTTGATGAAGACAACGATCTGTCCAAGTTCCAATGCCTGCATCAGCCTGAACAGTTTCAGGTCCGCACGCGACAACGCCTGATGCGCTGACAGAACCACCACAAAGAAATCGGATTCTTTGAGATACTGACGCGAAATCTCCTCACGGATCAGCAGGGGGTCATTTACTCCGGGCGTATCAGTGACGGTCAGAGGGAATGGGAAATGTCCGATGTCGAAATAGACCTCGGCCTTGCGCGTGATGTCGCTGTAAAGTCCCCGATCACTGCCGGGGTCAATTGTTCCATCTTCCGCAGGGTCGTCCCCGGCGCACACGTAACGCGCCAGATCATCGGATGTCAGTTGATCCAGATCGTGGTGTTGACCCAACAGCTGTTCATAACTGTCCCCCAGTCGCCGACGCGCCCGGGTCTTCATGGCTTCGACCTGCTCTTCGATCATCTCGCGCTTGTAGCTGTCCTCGTCATCCGGGAACATGTTGCGCAATTCTTCGCCTTCGGCGATCAGTGATTGCCACTGGTAGTTGTCGAAGAAATGGAACTCGGCCCCTTCGGTTCGACCGTTCGGGTGCCCGAAATGCATGTCGGTGATCACGGTCGTCCAGGGGTTCACGTCCGACGGCAGGTATTCTGCCTGACCGGTGAAGCCGTTGATCAAGCGCGACTTTCCTGCTTTGATTTGCCCAACGAAGGCAACTGACGGTTTCAGTTTCCCCAGATCACCAATGATGCGCGATATGAACTGACGCGTTTCATCATTGCTCGTCCCATTCATGTCTTCTGCGATGCGAATAAGCTCGCGGCGATGTGTTTCACTCATTACTCTTTACCCTGACTACAAAAAAACAACGCATTGAATTAGTCGAAAATTTGAATGCTTTGGGGGCGGTCATTCCTCGGCCTCCTCCAAAGATTTCCAAAGATTGATTACCGCCCCAAGCTTGCGGGCATCGTGGATGGCCACAGCGATCTGCTCGTTATCGCTCAGAACTGCCATACCCGCACCCTTACCACCCGATGGCCGCATGACGATCAGATGTGGGCCTTCGAATTCGCCCCGGGTGTCATTGTTCCAACCAGCAAGATCCGAAACAAAACGTGTCAAAATCTGTTGATTGGGGTGCATTCCTTCGGAAGGTTTGCAGGTTCCTTCGCAAGCCAGTGCCGTGTTTTCCATATTGTCCACAAGGACACGACCTGTGGCAAAGCGTTCGGCCCCTTCAAAAAACTGGTGCGCCAACGAATTGCCCGACCGTGCTAACGGGGCAGGGCCGTTGTCTGAAGGTTTTTCAACATCCGGAACGACAGACACGATGGGCTCAGAGGAGAGCTCAATTCCGGCGCAGGCGCTCTCGATCTCACTCAGCGTAATACCAACATCATCAGCCTCCAGCGATGAGGCGGGCTTTCCTGACATCAGTTCCAATGGGGCAGGTGCGGCTGAGATGTCAGAAACCAGTTGGGCCAATTTATCGACCAGCGCGGTACGTGATTCCGTTTCGAAATCAGGGATCTGCCCGGACGGCACCTGAAACACATCCGTGATCCGAGAGCTGTTCACTTCGATTTTCAGGCAGTTTCCATTTGCCGCGGTCAGCTCCAGTCGCCTGGGCAGTATTGTTCCGCGAATGAAACGCAATACAGCCGCCCGACGGGCTGCAGCAGTTTCACCGGGGACAATCACCGTCGGAGACAGGCGGGCAACCGAAGACCGCCCGATATCTTCGAGCATGTCGAGAATGTCTGTGTCCATCATACCGTGACCCCCTCTGGTCCCGTTCAGACTGCGGCCGCAACCGGCTTGAGACTGAGATGCGATTTCGTGAGTGCCAGTCCCACATTCGCGCTGTTGCGGCAGATATAGCAGACCACATGATCAGGATATTCCTTGGTCCGCAAAAAGATGTTCAACCGGTCTTTTGAAAACACCGCGATTTCCCCGAACCCGGCGTTTTCCTCATCAGTGTTTCCGGCCTCGTGCAAGAGCGCTTCAAATGCAGCGACACCCCGCCCCTGAAACAGATTGGCCACTGCGATTGCCAAAGTGTCCAGCGATTCTGCGCAATCGGAATCAGAGACACTGCTGCCTAAAAGCATGCCGGTCTCCATGTCGATATACCCGGCTGCAATGCAGTCGGGTATCGTTTCAATCGCGGTGTTCAATGCATCCTGAATGGACATTTAACTCTTTATCGTCCTTCTTCTCAGCGCCTTGACTAAGGCGTCCTTACAAAACATGCCATTCTGCACTGCTGCTTTCTTTCGTCTTTGGAATGGCTTGCGGGGCGTGTCTGGACTGTTTTGCACTATATTCAACTGCGATCTGGTCAAATTCGGCAAGAAAGGCTTTGAATACATTCTGAAGCCCGACTGCGTCTTTTGGCAGGTCCTCCTTGTTTGTGATTTCCCGCCACATATCCGACGCGCTAAGCGGCGACCCGACTGCGGATTCTGGAAGATCGATATGCGCATCGTGGCGGATATCGCGGGCGTCTTCCTCGACTGAGGCCACGACCTCTATCAAACCGTTTGACTCAGGCTCAGGTTCGTAATCCTCGGCGTTGTTCTCGGGCTGAGCCGCCATCAGCGCCGCAATGGAGGATACCGAGACTTCGATACCCCGATCATCACGCGATTCAACTTCCGGCGTGAAAACTTCGACTTCGTCCGCTTCGGCCGAGGCTTCCCGCAACGTCGTGTTCAACGAGGTCAGGACGTCATCAACGGATTTGTCGCCCGTTTCAGCATCTGGAGCGTCATCCAACAGATCGTCAGAGTCATCTGTATCGCCGATTTCACCGGACAGGTCGAACTCATCTACATCTTCTTCCAGACCGGCGACATTCTTCAATTCCAGCGGATCGTTCGAG
>NZ_JBXWSG010000034.1:0-36150 GCF_059613305.1 Ruegeria sp. BHSB056
GTGAGAACTTTGCGACTGAGATCCTTGTTTCATGTCCCGTTTCCTGATTGTTCCGGTCGCTCTGGCCTTTGGTTTGCTGCTTTGGTTCTGGGGCAGCGGTGGGTTTGACAGTCTGGCAGGTTGGGCTGCCGGAGAGCAGCGGGACTTTCAGAACCAGATCGCGCGGTCCCTGCGTGCCGCGCGCGCGGAACAGCCTCAGGCGGTGGCCACGCTTCTGACCGTCTGTTTCGCCTACGGGTTCTTTCATGCTGTGGGTCCGGGCCACGGGAAGGTTTTGATAGGGGGCTACGGTTTGGGTCGGCGTGTCGCCTTCTGGCGGTTGTCGGCGATCAGTGTATTGTCCAGCCTTGGTCAGGCGGTAACGGCGGTTGTGCTGGTCTACGCGGGGGTGCTGGTCTTTCAGATGTCCCGCGAAAGCCTAGTTGGGACGACCGAACAGGTGATGGCTCCGATCAGCTACGGAGCCATTGCGTTGATTGGGCTTTGGTTGGTCGTACGGGCTGTGCGCAATTTCGCAGGGCAACGAAAAAAGCATGTCCCTTTCGATCACACCCATCAGCACCATCATGATGACGGAGCCTGTGCGGAGTGTGGTCATCGTCATGGTCCAACCGCGGACGAGGTCGCGAATGTGGGCACGTTGCGCGAAGCCCTGATCCTGATCGCAGGCATAGCAGCTCGGCCTTGTACCGGTGCCTTGTTTGTACTGATTCTGACGTGGCAAATGGGCATCGCCATGGTGGGGATCGCGGGTGCTTTCGCCATGGCGCTTGGCACGGCGACTGTGACTACGCTGGTCGGGTGGACGTCTTTTGGTCTGCGCGGCGGGCTGCTGGCTTCGGCGTCGGCCACGCGCTTTGCGTCGGTTCTGGCACCCTCCATCGAACTGGTGGCGGGGCTTGTCATTGCGGTGATTGCAGGCGGGTTGCTTCTGCGCGCGGTTTAGATCAGTCGAACACCGGTTCCGGGTATCCGACCCGCGCCAGATACAGCCCGTGCGGCGGACACACCGGCCCGCAGGCAGCGCGGTCGGCGGCTTTCAAAGCCTCACGCACATCTTCCGGGGTCCACGCTCCGGCGCCCACACGTTCCAGCGTTCCGACGAAACTGCGCACCTGATTGTGCAAAAACGACCGGGCGCGCACGTGGAAATGAACCTCGGGGGCGGAAAAGCCCTCGACCCATTCAACGCGCAGTTCATCAAGGGTTTTGACCGGGCTGGCCGCCTGACAGATCGACGACCGGAACGTAGTGAAATCATGCCGACCCAGCAGCATGTTTGCGCCTTCCTGCATGGCGTCAACATTCAGCTGGTGGCTAATCTGCCAGACCTGTCCCCGGTCGTGGGTTGCGGGCGCCCGGCGCATCAGGATGCGGAACAGATATTGCCGTTCAACCGCTGAAAACCGCGCGTGCCAATCCTTGGTCACGGGGGCGGCCTTTACGATGGCCACTGGGAGAGGCTTGAGGTGATAGTTCAGCGCCTCAGACAGGCGGAACGGGTCCCATTCCTTTGCCATGTCGCAGTGGGCAACCTGCCCCAGAGCGTGAACGCCGGCGTCCGTGCGCCCCGCTGCAGCAATCGTATGCGAACCCGGTTGAATGCGGGACAGGGCCTGTTCGATGGCACCTTGCACCGACGGCTGATCCTTTTGCCGCTGCCATCCGGCAAACGGTTCCCCCTGGTATTCAACTTTCAACGCATATCTGGGCATGTGCCGCTGGTACAGCGCAGCGCAGGATCGGGCAAGGGGGCGAAAGCGCTGGTATGTGCCGCGACCGCTACCTATCTTGGGTAAAAGGAAAATTGCGGGGCGGCGGATTGGTCATCTCTTCACTGGCAGACAGTCTTGCGCGTGGCGTCGAAAGTATCGGCGACAGCGTGTCCGAGACATTTTTCGAGCCGGTCATCCGTTTGGGTGTCACCGGGCTGGCACGATCCGGCAAAACAGTATTCATCACTTCGTTGGTTACCAATCTGCTGGATCGGGGCCGTATGACCGGGCTGGTTGCGCAGCAGGAGGGGCGAATCAATGCCGCCTTTCTGCAACCCCAACCGGATGACACTGTGCCCCGGTTCGATTATGAATCGCACCTGTCTGCCCTGACGGGACCGACACCGCACTGGCCAGACAGCACGCGTGCGGTGTCTGAATTGCGTTTGTCCTTCAAGGCCCGTCCCGCCGGGCTGCTTGCCGGGTTGCAAGGGCCGCGCACGGTCCATCTGGATATCGTCGATTATCCCGGAGAATGGCTGCTGGATCTGGCCTTGCTGGACAAGTCTTACGCAGACTGGTCTCAGGAAACACTGGCACGGATTAAGACCCGCGCAGCGGCTGCCGCATATCTGGCGCTGGTCCAAGATACAGACCCGTCGGTAGGGCACGACGAACCTGCCGCACAAGCTCTGGCCGCGTCGTTCACCGCCTACCTCAACGCAGCGCGCGATGCCGGGTTTTACGACTGTACCCCCGGACGATTCCTGTTGCCGGGTGATCTGGCGGGATCTCCGGTTCTGACCTTTGCACCGTTGGCAATCACTGGCCCGTCGCGGCGCAGGACCCTTCAGCGCGAGATGGAACGGCGGTTCGAAGCTTATAAGTCTCAGGTCGTGAAACCGTTTTTTCGGGATCACTTCTCGCGGATTGACCGGCAGGTGGTTCTGGTTGACGCGCTGGGCGCAATTCACAAGGGTCCTCAGGCCGTTGAAGATATGCGCCGCGCGATGGCGGATATCCTGTCGGCTTTTCGTCCGGGCCGGAACGCATGGCTGAGCCAGCTTTTGCTGGGTAAAAAGGTCGAACGCATCCTGTTTGCTGCGACAAAAGCGGACCACCTGCACCACACGCAGCATCCCCGCCTGACCGCAATTATCGAGGCTTTGACGCGCGAGGCACGCGATCGTGCGAATTTCGCTGGGGCCCGGACTGCGGCCCTGTCTCTGGCCTCGTTACGTGCAACGACCGAAGAGATACGCAGCCATGACGGAACCGACCTGCCATGCGTGCGTGGTACTTTGTTAGGCAGCGGCAAACAGGCCGCTTTTTATCCCGGAGAATTGCCCGAGAATCCGGCGCATCTGTTGGGTCCGGCGCGAAAAGGGGCGGAGAGTTGGTTGAACGAAGACTATGGGTTCATGGCCTTTGCCCCGGCAAAACTAACCTTGAAACCTGGTGACGGCCCCCCGCATATTCGACTGGATCGTGCGGCGCAGTTCCTGATCGGAGACAGATTGTGATCGCGACACTGCGCCCCGCACGCACCACGGATGCCGGTACAATCGGTATGATCTTGCACGGCTTCGCTTTGGAAAACGACTGGATGCCCAAATTGCACAGCTGTGCTGAAACCATCGCCTTTTGCGGCCGGATGATTGATCAGGACTGGGTCACTGTGGCCGAGGCCGAGACAGGCGTGGTCGGGTTTCTGGCGCTGAATGGGGGTGAAATTCATTCACTTTATCTGGATGCGCAAGCTCGGGGGCAGGGGATCGGTCAGCAATTGCTGGATCACGCGAAATCATGCCAGCGGCGGTTGGGCTTGTACGCGTTTCAGAATAATTCCCGTGCCTGTCGGTTCTATGAGCGAAACGGCTTTGCCGAAGTGGCACGCAGCGATGGGGCGGAAAACGACGAAAAGCTACCGGACATTAGGTTTGTCTGGCACAGAAAGGATGCGACAAATGGCTAAAGGTCCGGTTCTGATCAATCTTGACGATGATGAACCCGCTGCTGATGTCGCGCAGGCTGTACCGGTGCCGGATATTGTGCCGCCTCAAGGACAGGCGATGCAAAGCGCGGCCCGGCTGGCGGCCCGCAAACCTTCGGCCCTTGCGCGCTGGTTCTGGGGGCTTGCGCTTTCGGTGGTCGGGGCCGCCATATCGGTGGCCGCCTGGGATTTTGCAACCTCTCTGGTGGCGCGGACGCCTGTATTGGGTTGGATCGTTGTCGGACTGTTGGCTGCATTGGTTCTGGTGGTTGTGATCATCGCGCTGCGCGAACTCGCGGCTTTGGGGCGGTTGTCCCGTGTTGATGGGATGCGCCGTGCAGCGGATATTGCATTGGCTGATGAAGACCTGGCTCAGGCGCGTGCTGTCACACATCGCATCATTGCATTCTACAAAGGGCGCGAGGATACCTGCTGGGGTCGCGAGCGGTTGTCCGAGCGTATGGGGGAACAGTTCGACGCCGAGGCGCTTTTGAACCTTGCCGAGGATGAATTGTTGGCCCCGCTCGACGCCGTCGCCAGCCGTGAGGTTGAGGCCGCCGCGCGGCAGGTTGCCACCGTGACCGCTCTGGTCCCTCTGGCACTGGCGGATGTTGTAACGGCTCTGGCCGCGTCCCTGCGGATGATCCGTCGCATTGCGGAAATCTACGGGGGGCGGGCCGGCACGTTGGGAAGCTGGCGTCTGACCCGTGCCGTCTTTGTGCATCTGATCGCAACAGGCGCGGTGGCCGTTGGTGACGATCTGCTGGAACCTGTTCTGGGCGGATCTGTTCTCAGCAAATTGTCCCGACGGTTCGGAGAAGGTCTGGTTAACGGTGCACTCAGCGCCCGAGTGGGTGTGGCCGCGATGGAGGTCTGCCGCCCCTTACCGTTCTCTAAGCGCCACAAACCTTCCACACGAGGCATCATTAAACGGGCCTTGCAGGGTCTGTTCTCCAAGGGTTGATCCAGAGCAAAGCGTCGGACCACACCCTTCTGCACTCTACCTGTGAAAAATAGGAGCAAACCATGACGGATCACGGTCACAGTCCGCAGGAAATTGCCGACCGGATCAACGCTCCGCCTGGGCGCGGTGTGTTACGCGACGTTGTGTATGGCGGCATTGATGGTTCCGTCACCACGTTTGCCATTGTTGCCGGTGTCGCGGGGGCGGGTCTTTCCCCGTTTGTTATCGTGGCACTTGGTTTGGCAAACGTTCTGGCGGACGGGTTTTCAATGGCTGCCGGGAATTACTCGGGCACCAAGGCCGAACTGGACAACATACGGCGCATTCGGGCGATCGAGGAACGCCACATCGCACTCTACCCCGACGGCGAGCGCGAGGAGGTCCGTGAAATTCTGTCACAAAAAGGGTTGTCAGGGGAAATTCTGAACGAAGCTACCACCGCGATCACATCGAGCCACGAACATTGGGTCAACCTGATGATCGAGGGTGAATATGGGCTGGGCAGTGTCGACCCGCATCCGATGAAAGCCGCGTTGGCCACGTTTTTCGCGTTCCTTGTGGCCGGGATGATCCCGCTGTTGCCGTTTTTGGCGTCGGTGGAGAACGCTTTTGAGATGTCGGTCTGGATGACCATGGGGGTCTTCTTTGCGATTGGTGCGTTCAAAAGCCGGTGGTCGTTAGCGCCCTGGTGGCGGTCAGGTATCGAAACGCTGTTGATCGGTGGTCTGGCGGCACTGATCGCGTATCTCGTCGGGTCTCTGTTCCATCCATAAATGTCGCAGCTCGGTGGTCGCGACTGGTCAAACCTACCCGGATAGGTAGAGTAGTGCAAGACGGGTGCAAAGGCCGATGGCAGATCACGAGCTTTCTGGAAAGAGCGTATTGGTTCTGGGTGCTTATGGGTTCATTGGCGCCGCCGTCACGCGGGCGTTGTCAGCCGCAGGTGCCAGAGTTCAGGGCATGGGGCGCAATCTTGAGCAAGGGGCAAAGGTCCTGCCTGGGGTCTCGCTGAAACAGGGCGACTTGCGTGAACTTTTGCACAAGGACGATTGGCGGGACCTGCTGGCCGAGGTCCATGTCGTGGTGAATTGCGCGGGCGCTTTGCAGGATAACGCGCAGGACAACCTTGAAGCGGTGCACCATACGGCGATCACAGCCCTTGCAGGGGCCTGCGCGGATCGGGGCATAAGCGTTGTTCAGATCTCGGCCATCGGGGCAGAGCCGGACGCGAGCACGCATTTCTTGCGCAGCAAGGCACGTGGAGATGCCGCTTTGCATGCATCAGGCGTAACACTTTGGATCTTGAAGCCGGGGCTTGTTATCGGACAAACGGATTATGGGGGAACGGCGTTGCTGCGAATGCTGGCTGCTGTTCCTTTTATTCAACCGCTGGCTTACCCCGATACACCCGTTCAATGCATCGGGATGCCCGATCTGTGCGACGTCGTGATTGCTGCCGTTGCCGGTCGCCTACCGCAGGGTGATTACGATCTGGTCGAGGATACCCCCCCGCATAGTTTGTCGGACGTTGTGCGCTGCACGCGACAGTGGCTTGGGTTTCCTGCCGCGCGCTTTCATGTAATCCTGCCGCCTGTCCCGACAAAAGCCGTTGCGGCCATTGCGGACTTTCTGGCCCTGTTGGGTTGGCGTTCTCCGCTGCGCAGCACGGCGATGACGGTCATGGCGGATGGCGTGGTCGGCGACCCTGGCCCATATCGTGCAGCGGCCGGGCGCGGAATTGCCGCCTTGCCTGAGGTCTACGCCATGCTGCCTTGCGCGCGCGAGCATCGGTTGACCGCGCGGATGGCGCTATTGATGCCGCTGATCGTTGCAACACTCAGCCTGTTCTGGTTGCTGTCGGGCCTGTTTGGTCTGGCGGGTTTGTCTGCGGCTTCGGGTATGCTGGTCGAAGCAGGGTGGTCATCCGCCTTGGCGGTGACCAGCGTTGTGTTCTGGTCTCTGATCGACATAGCGCTGGGTCTGGCCATCCTGTGGCGCCGATGGGCGGCGCGGGCCTGTGTGGCGCAGTTGACTGTGGCCATATTCTACCTGATTGCCGCTTCGGTCACGATGCCAGACTTGTGGTTGGACCCGCTGGGGCCGCTGGTGAAAATCCTGCCCGCGATGATCCTGTCGCTTGTGGCGTTGCCCTTGTTTGAGAGCCGTTGATGGACCCTGAACTGATCTTGCGATGGCTGCATGTCATCGGTGCATGTGTGCTGCTGGGAACCGGGGCAGGGATCGCCTTTTTCATGCTGATGGCGCACCGGACAAACGACCCGCGCGTCATCGCCCATACGGCGGGTATCGTGGTACTGGCCGACCTTCTGTTCACCACGACCGCTGTCATCCTGCAACCAGTGACCGGAGCTCTGCTTGCCTGGCAGATCGGGTGGTCTTTGGGCGAAGGATGGATCGTGTTGACTCTGGTGCTTTATGTTTTGACGGGCTTGTTCTGGTTGCCGGTGGTTTGGGTTCAAATCCGGTTGCGCGACCACGCGCGAACGGCGGCAGAGCGGGGAACGCAACTGCCACCGGAGTATCACCGCTTGTTTCGGTTCTGGTTCGCCTGCGGGGTTCCGGCGTTTCTGGCGGTTTTGACTATCCTGTGGCTGATGATCGCCCGTCCGGCGATTTCGGTACTTTAGACTTTGTCACGGCTTTCCTGACTGTTGCTGACCGACAGCACAAGATAGCTTGGCCGAAATTACGGATCGGAGAGACTCGGTTGGAAACGTTGCTTGTTCTCATTGGCCTGGTTGTTCTGGCCATCCCGGTGACATTGATTGCACTTCTGGTCGGGCATTCCCGATTGCGTCGCCGGGTCGAACAACTGGAAGCGCAGATCAATGCGTTGGTGTCGGGCGATGCGCTTGCATCGCTGCAACCGGAACAGGATGCACCTGCACCGCAACCTATGGCAGAGGAACAGGTTCACAGCCCGGGGCCGTGGGACGTGCCAAAGCGACAGGAAGACGAAAGCGCCGAAGATGTAGACACCGAGGCCGCTACGCCTGCAATTGTATTTCGCCATGACAGGTTTGCCGCGCTGGGCGCGTGGCTGCATGAGAACTGGTTTTACGCGGTCTCAGCACTGTCGCTGGCATTGGCCGGTATTTTCCTCGTGCAATATGGCGTTGAGAACGGATTGTTACCTCCGGCGGCCCGCGTTTTCGCCGCGCTTGGCTTCGGCTCGGTTTTGATTATCGGGGGTGAGGTTCTGCGCCGCAGGTTCGGGGATGACGAAGCGGTGGCCACTGCCTATTTGCCATCGGTCTTTTCTGGGGCCGGCCTTGTTACCTTGTTCGGCGCCATCCTGTCTGCGCGGCAGCTTTATGGCCTGATCGGGGCCGAGACGGCCTTGGCAGGAATGGTTGTCATCGCGCTTGTTGGGCTTGTTCTGGGGTGGTTCCACGGCCCGCTGCTGGCTGCGGTTGGACTGATCGGAGCTTTTGCAGCTCCCTTTCTGGTTGGAGGCGCATCTGACGATCCATCGTGGCTCTATGCCTATTTTCTTTTGGTTGCCGTTTTGGGGCTGGGTATCGACACGATGCGGCGCTGGGCGTGGATTTCGGTTCTGACGTTGGTCGGGGTATATGCGGCAAACCTGCTTTTGGTCAGTGGCGCTCCGAATACGGAACCGGGATATCTGGTCGCGACAACAGTGCTTGCACTTCTGGCGACGGCCATTCCGGTGCGGCGCGTTTGGCCCGATCATGCAGGGCGCATGATGTCTCAGGTGATCCGCAATCCCAGAACCCGCCCGTGGCCCGAGTTTCCAACTCGGCTCGCCGCCGGAGCGATTGCGGCCAGTGCCGCGATCCTGTCCTGGCATTGGGCAGACTCAGCGGCTGAATTCTGGTTGGGTGTCTGCCTGCTGTCCGTCCTGCTTCTGGCACTGCTTTTGTGGGCCAAGGATGCGCCTGCGTTACAGGATCTGACCGTCCTGCCTGCGACGGGCCTTGTGTTTTTTGTTGCCTCTCACGGCCTGGAATACGGCGCAGTTCTGCGCAGTTTCACCGACACCTATGCCGAGACACCCGAGGCCGACTTTCCGATGGCAGCCACCGCGCTGGTTGCTTTGGGCGCGCTCATGTCGATTTTGATGGCATGGCGGTCATTCAGGGCAAACCAGTATAGTGCAATCTGGGCCGGGGGCGCTGTAATTCTTGCACCAGCGCTGGCTATCGCTTTGGAATTGGGCTGGCGTCCTGCCACGGTTATCGGTGCGTACGCCTGGGCCCTGCACGCGATTGTCCTGGCAATTCTGATGGTGGTTCTGGCCGGGCGTTGTGGTCGCGCCGATGGCGACGACCGGATGCGGGCTGCTCTGGCCACGTTGTCCGCGTTGTCTTGTCTGGTCTTTGCTTGCGTCATCGTGCTCAGCTCGGCCGCGCTGACGATTGCGCTGGTGGCCAGCATCGTCGCAGCAGCAGCCTTGGATCGCAGGTTCACCTTGCCGCAGATGAGTTGGTTTATCTGGGCCGGTGTCTTTACCGTCACGGTGCGCTTGGTGCTTGACCCGGGTCTGGACTGGGCCAATGCGGCCCCGGTGCCCGAAATGGCGATGGTCTATGGTGCGGCCACGTTGGGTTTCGTGGCTGGCTGGTGGCTGTTGCGTCCCTTGCAGCGGCCGGTTGCAGCGCTGTTGCTGGAAAGCGCGGCATGGGCGACGGGCGGCATTCTGCTGTCCCTGTTGCTACTTCGGTGGCTTGAAGGTTTCGGTGAAGGCGGGGCTGACAACAGCCATTGGGGTCTGGGCCTGCTGGCGGTCATCTGGCTGCTGCTGGCCTTCGCTCAGGTTCAGAGGTTTGGGCTGGGTGGCAAGCTGAATTATGCGCGGTACGTGTTGGCGGCGTTCTTTGCCGGTCATGGCGTGTTCCGACTGACCCTGGCTTTGACCGACCAAAACCCGCTTCTGAACCCCAACGCCGACCCGGTGCTTGGCCCACCGGTTCTGAACACCCTTGTCCTTGCCTATCTGGTGCCTGCACTGACCATCGGATTCTCGGCATGGCGGATCATGGACATGCCAAAGCAGATCAGGCTGGCAAGCTATGCCATTGCGGGTGCGTTGGTTGCCGTGTGGTTCGGGTTGACCATCCGCCATTTCTGGCAGGGCGCAGCAGGCATGTTTGAAGGCAACGGCGTCACGCAGCCCGAGCTTTATACATATACCCTTGTTCTGCTGCTGGTCGGGGCGGCGCTGTTCTACCAATCTCTGGCACGTGGTTCGGATGCGATGCGCAAGGCGGGGCTGGTGGTGATAGGGCTGGCTGTGGCCAAGGTCTTTCTGATCGATATTGCCGGTTTGGGCGGGCTGATCCGCGTGTTCTCACTGCTGGCGCTGGGGCTTGGGTTGGCCGGTCTGGCATGGTTGAATCGCTGGGCCAAGCTGCGCCATTCGCCGCATGGGCCGGAACCTCTGGACCATTGAAGGCAGGCGTCTTATAAGCGCGGCCATGTATGACCGGACAGCCATCATTATTCGAATTATATCCCCGGCGCTCTGACCCTCTGAGACGCCGGGCAAAGGTGTTTGAGAATTCGCACCGACCGCTTCGATCCTAGTACGACCAGATCATCCAAAGGACGCTCAAAATGTGCGCCGACACGACCCAAACGCCTGACTATAAAGACACGCTGAACCTGCCCAAAACCGATTTCCCCATGCGCGCGGGCCTGCCTGCACGCGAACCCGCATGGCTGGAGCGGTGGGAGACCATCGGTGTCTATGACCGCCTGCGCGAGAAAACGGGGCGCAAACCCTTTACTCTGCACGACGGCCCCCCCTATGCGAATGGCCACCTGCATATCGGCCACGCACTGAACAAGACGATCAAGGACATGATCGTGCGCTCCCATCAGATGATGGGCTTTGACGCGCGTTACGTGCCCGGTTGGGACTGCCACGGCCTGCCGATCGAATGGAAGATCGAAGAACAGTACCGCAAGAAAGGCAAGAACAAGGACGAGGTGAACATCGTCGATTTCCGTCAGGAATGCCGCAAGTTCGCCGAAGGCTGGATCGACATCCAGCGGGAAGAGTTCAAGCGCCTGGGCATCACCGGCAACTGGCCTGATCCCTACATCACGATGGACTTCCATGCCGAGGCCGTAATTGCCGACGAGTTCATGAAATTCCTGATGAACGGCACGCTGTATCAGGGCTCGAAACCCGTGATGTGGTCGCCCATCGAGAAGACAGCGCTGGCCGAGGCCGAGGTCGAGTATCACGACAAGGAAAGCTTTACCATCTGGGTGAAGTTCAAGGTCGTGAACGCGGGTGATCTGGATGATGCGTTCGTCGTAATCTGGACCACCACTCCCTGGACTATGCCGTCGAACAAGGCGGTCGTGTATGGCAAAGACATCTCCTACGGCCTGTACGAAGTCACCGGCGTGCCGGACGAGTGTTGGGCCAATGTGGGTGACAAATTCCTGCTGGCTGACAATTTGGCCGCAGATGTGTTGGGTCGTGCCCGTCTGAACGACGATCAGTGGACCCGTGTACGCGGTGTCGCCACCGATGAACTTGAAGGTGTTCAACTGACCCACCCGCTGGCCGGTGCCGAAGGTGGCAATGGCGAATGGGACGACATCCGCGATTTTCGCGCTGCTGAGTTTGTGACCGATACCGAAGGGACCGGCTTTGTTCACTGTGCACCGTCACATGGTATGGAGGAATTCGAACTCTACCGCGATTTGGGCATGTTGGAGCAGGTCATCACTTACAACGTGATGGATGATGGTTCGTTCCGCGCTGATCTGCCGTTCTTTGGTGGCAAATACATCCTGTCCCGCAAGGGTGGTGAGGGTGACGCGAACAAAGTTGTCATCGACAAGCTGGCCGAGGTCGGCGGGCTGCTGGCGCGCGGCAAGATCAAGCACAGCTATCCGCATTCATGGCGCTCGAAGGCGCCGATCATCTATCGCAACACGCCGCAGTGGTTTGCATCCGTTGACCGCAAGCTGGACGACGGCATGGGTGAGATGGGGGACACCATCCGCGAACGTGCGCTGCGCTCCATCGACGAACTGGTGAAGTGGACGCCGCAGACGGGGCGCAACCGCCTCTATTCGATGATCGAAGCGCGCCCGGACTGGGTTCTGTCGCGCCAACGCGCCTGGGGCGTGCCGCTGACCTGTTTCACCAAGAAAGGTGCCTTGCCCACCGACGCGGATTACCTTCTGCGCAACGCAGACCTGAACGCGCGCATCAAGGCGGCGTTTGAGAAAGACGGCGCCGATATCTGGTACACCGACGGGTTCAAAGAGAAAATTCTCGACGGCATCGCCAACCCCGATGACTACGATCAGGTGTTTGACGTGCTGGATGTGTGGTTCGATTCTGGTTCGACCCACGCCTTTGTTTTGCGCGACCGCGAAGATGGGACCGAGGACGGTATCGCCGACGTCTACATGGAAGGCACCGACCAGCACCGTGGTTGGTTCCATTCTTCCATGTTGCAGGCCTGCGGCACCAAAGGCCGCGCGCCTTATCGCAACGTCGTGACACATGGTTTCACGCTGGATGCCAAGGGCAACAAGATGTCCAAATCGCTGGGCAACACCATCGTACCGGAAGAGGTCGTCAAGCAGTACGGCGCCGATATCCTGCGTCTGTGGGTGGCACAGACCGACTATACCGCCGATCAGCGGATCGGGCCGGAGATCCTGAAAGGCACTGCCGACAGTTATCGCCGTCTGCGCAACACTATGCGGTTCATGCTGGGCTCGCTGGCGGATTTCACCGAGGCCGATCGCGTCGCGCCCGAAGATATGCCGCGTCTGGAACGCTGGGTGCTCAGCCGGCTGGCGGAATTGGATGAGCAGGTGCGCAAGGGTTATGCGTCTTTTGATTTCCAGGGCGTATTCAGTGCGGTCTTTACCTTTGCCACGGTTGATCTGTCGTCCTTCTATTTCGACGTTCGCAAGGATGCTCTTTATTGTGACGGCGACACGCCGCGCCGTCGTGCTGCGCGGACGGTGTTGGATATCCTGTTCCATCGCCTGACCACGTGGCTGGCACCGGTTCTGGTTTTCACCATGGAAGAGGTCTGGCTGGAGCGCTTTCCGGGCGACGATAGCTCGGTCCACTTGGTCGACTTCCCGGAAACGCCTGCGGATTGGCGCGATGCCGAGCTTGAGGCCAACATGGCAAAGGTGCGCCGAGTGCGCCGGGCCGTGACTGCCGCGCTGGAAATCCAGCGCCAGGACAAGGTGATCGGCTCAAGCCTCGAAGCGGCCCCGATCGTGCATGTCGATGATGGCGATACCCGCGATCTGCTGGCCACGTTCGACGTGGACGACATGTGCATCACCTCGGGCCTGACCGTGACCGGCGACCCGGCCCCTGCCGAGGCGTTCCGTGTGCCCGAAATCGAAGGCGTGGCCGTCGTGTTCGAAAAAGCAGAAGGCGAGAAATGTCAGCGCTGTTGGAAAATCCTTCCTGACGTGGGCCGCCACGCCCATGTCGGAGTTTGCCGACGCTGCGATGAGGCGCTAAGCTGATTGAAACCGCCCTCTCGATCCTTCGAGGGGGCGTTTTTCGTTTCACGTCTGCGCGGACTGCGGTGTCGGATTAAACAGGTCAAAGCCTATGGCTGAATCCTTCAGGACCTTCCAAACCTGATAATCCGTGAAATATCCTGTGTGACCACCGGGCTCGACCGGAATGTTGCGGTTTGCGGAAATCAGACCGCCTTCAATCTCGGTCCCTACAAAGTCATCCTGCCTGAAGATGTTGAACCATGCGGCGTTCAGGTTTTTGGGAACGACTGTGAACATCTCGGGAAAATAGCGCTGATAAATATGGGTCACAGGACAGCCCATCGTAATCAGCGTCAGGGTGCGCCCATTGATAAGCTTTTGCACGCGTGGATCAGCCAGCATTTGCGTGGCAATCACGGTGCCTTGTGAATGTGAGATCACCGTGACGTGGTCCGCGGCAAAGATATCCACCACATAATGCAGCGCACGATAAAATCGTTCATCAATCGCCTTGCGATCCGGATAATTGCGCAGCCTCGTTTTCAGGTCCGCTGTCAGTAAACACTTGTCGCGAATGGCATAGGTGACGATGTCCCGTGCCACACCCAGCCCTGCTGCGACGAAATCGGAAAAGCGGTACATCAATGCTGTTGCACCCAGGACGATCAGGCCAATCTCGCCCTGTTTGCTTGCCAGTTTGTTCAGAACCCGGCCAATCAGGTTGCAATTGTCCGTTCCGATTTGGCACAGGGGATCGACGTGCTGGCTCAACGCGATTTCTCGGATAGTGACCATCGCCAGTACGATTGCACCGAACAAAAAGACCCATTGTGCAAAACGATTGAGGATGGCGCGGCTGATCAGCCCGTCGCGGATATGTAGGTTCGCCTTCAGCCTTCTGCGACCGGCAAACAGGCCAACACCGACAAACGCAAGCAGGACAATTGCCGCGAAGGCAACACTGAGTGTTTCGATGGAGTCACTGAGGAAATTGTCAAAAAGACCGGTCAGTTTTCCATCCGACAGCCCCGGAATCGTGTCGAGCATTTCCCGCAGCATTAGCCACAACCCGGAAATGAAGAACATCCAGAACACCAACATGCCTGCACATATGCTGGGGTACAGCCGCCTGTGCTCTTTCAGATTGTCTGCCTGAACCTTTTCATCAAGGCTGGTCGCAGAAAGCACGTACAAAATGATTGTCATGAAGATCAGAGAAGCCCAGAAAAACGCGAGCAGGTAGACCTGAAAAGCTACAAACTGCTCCAGCGCCGAAGGGCAAACCGGGCTGTCCTGCAAGGGTGTGCAGGCTCGGATTTCCAGACCAAGCGGACCAATGATCAGGCAGATCAGCAGCAAGAACCCCATCCCGAAAATGCCGCGCCAGAATACGCGTCTCAGATAAGTCGGGGCTGTAAAACTGCGCCTTAGTCCGTATGCGGCCCCTCCGGCGTAAAGCGTGAACAAGAGCCAGAACAGCAGGATCGTGCTTTGAAAGAAGATCCCGGGAACGCGATCAACCATAACGGCTATGGCACCGATCAGAAGATAGGCATTCAGGGTCGCAACTGTGCCAAAGAATATCCACGTAAATAGATGTACCAGCCGCGCGGCCAAAGTGTTCCTGCCGTTGGCTTGGTCCGAGGCCACATCCGCGCGGCTATGCGTTTGTTCGGCATTGTCCATGGCCAGATAACCCAGCGCGAGAACAACCCAGATCAGGTCCAATGCTGTCTTAATGGCTCCTTTCGGGGCAGGCGAGCGGTCGGCCCAGAAAACCTCGGCAAACATGGCCTCGTCCTGCGGTGCTGACGGTTTCGTCACCTTGCGCAGGTTGACCGGGAATAGTTTTGCGCTTCGGGGCGTGCCGTCGAAGGTTGTTTCGGCCAGTTCGATCATCCCGCGCTGAACCTCAATCGGGGGTTCGGGATTGCCATCCAGCCAGGTTGTCGCGGCCCCGACAACCTGATCGACGGTCTCACCGGGTATTTGTTCGCCAATTCCGTGAACCGTCAGGATCAAATGACGACCCATCTCATGCTCCAAATCTCTTTTTGACAATGCAGCCAAGCTAACATGATTGCGGCATTTCGCAAAATCCGCGTGTCGCGCAGACCCCCGTGGCTTCGCCACTTGAACTTGGAGGATTGATCTGAAACCGTCAGCCCATGGCGATGATTGCAGTTGATACTCAGTTCGGAAGACTTGGGATCGAGGAAACGGATGGTGCCCTCACGCGGCTGGTCTGGGACGGCGAGGACGACGGCGAGCCGACCGCTCTGCTGCGCGAGGCGGCGGCGCAGTTGGCGGCCTATGACGCTGGGCGGCTTGCCCGTTTCGATCTGCCCTACCGCATTCATGGATCGCAGTTTCAAAGACAGGTCTGTGATCTTATGTATGCCATTCCCTTGGGTGAAACGCGCACCTACGGGGATATCGCCAAGGCGTTGGGGCAACCGGCGCAGCCGGTCGGTCAGGCCTGCGGGGCAAACCCGATCCCCGTTATTATTCCCTGCCACCGGGTGCTTGCCGCCAATGGGCTGGGCGGGTTTTCCGGGTGCGGCGGGATCGAGACAAAGGTTGCACTGCTAAGGCATGAACGGGCGGCGGGTCTTTTGATCTGAGCCTCGAAATTCGGTTGCAATCCGGTTCTGGGAAGCACAACTTATATCCGTTGTTGAATTTGAAGGATCGCATTGAATGAGCACCGAAAAAGATCGCGCAGCCAAAAAGAAGGCCATTATCGACCGGTTGATGTCGCTTGAGGCGGAGGAGCTTGCAACGGCGCAGGCCCATTACGATGCGTTTCTGAAGGATGCCCAACTGGACGACCGGGAAGGCCACGACAAGGATGACATAGCCGCATCGCGCGAAAATGCCGATTTGGCGGCTGCGTTTGACGCGCCTGTTCATGCGCATCATGCCAAGATCGATGTGATCGAGAATACCGATTTTGGTCTGACAGATACAGTTAGGCCGGGATCGGTGATCAGGTTCAACAACCGCAGCTTTGTTGTCTGTGTTTCGACGACCCGGTTCGAAGTGGGCGGAGATACGTATATGGGGATTTCGACGCAAAGCCCGATCTATCTGGCCATGGCTGGTCTGCGCGCAGGTGACGTCTTTACCCATAATGGCACTGAATTCGAGGTTCAGGACGTTCTTTGAACCGGGTCCGGCAGCGCTCGTATCAGGTACGGCGCTGCGGCACCACCTGCTGTGCGATACCTGCAAATGTCAGGTACAGACTGGCGAGGACCAGACCCCAGTGGGCCCAGCTTTCGGGATGAAAATCGACCCATGCGGCCCAGCCCGCAAAGAACGTCCACGCAAGGGCGACCGGCAAGGTCAGACTGCGCCAACGCTCGGTGCGCACGGGGTGAACGAATTTCAAAGGCAGAAACATCGCAAGCGACAACAGCGTGACCAGCAGCAGGATGATCCAGAAATTGGGCTCCAGCGCGAAGATCACGACAACGAACATGTTCCAGCATCCGGGAAAGCCTGAAAAGGAATTGTCCTTGGTTTTCATGCGAGTGTCCGCGAAATACATCGCGCTGGCGAAGGTGATGACGATGATTGCGAACCAGCCGGTCCATCCATCCATCAATCCGGACTTGAACAACGCAAAGGCCGGGATGAACACATAGGTCAGATAATCGATGATCAGATCCAGCAAGACGCCGTCAAACTCGGGTGCGTTTTTCTTGACGTGATAGTGCCGCGCCAACGGGCCATCGATGCCATCAACAACGAAGGATACGACCAGCCAAAGGTACATGAGGCTCCATTTCTCTTCCACGGCGGCCAGCATGGCCAGCATTGCGAAGACGGCGCCCGTGGCAGTGAAGAGATGTACGGCAAGAGCTTTGAATCTGAGTGTCATGCTAGGGTCATGACCGATGCACGCCAGAGATGCAAACCAAAAGCCCGAGGTTTCTGTTCAATGTGTCAGTCACGCCTTTGGATGCGCACGGTTGTAGACTTCCATAAGCCGTGCAGTATCCACGGCGGTATAGGTCTGTGTGGTTGACAATGAGGCGTGCCCCAACAGTTCCTGAATGGCCCGAAGATCTCCTCCGGCGGACAACAGATGGGTGGCAAAGCTGTGTCGCATGGCATGAGGTGTGGCGGTTGAAGGTAGCCCCAGTTGCATCCGTGCCTTGGCCATGACGCCTTGAATCGCGCGCGGGTTCAGCGGGCCGCCACGAGCGCCCCGGAACAAGGCTGCGTCCTTCGCTTGCGGGTGGGGGCAAAGCTGAAGATACCGGTCAACCGCGTCTCGGGCAGCTGGAAGAACCGGGACGACCCGCTCCTTGCCGCCCTTCCCGACAATGCGCAACGTCTCGGGCAGGGGCGCGTCTGCACCGGTCAGAGACAAGGCCTCAGATATCCGCAGGCCGCATCCATAAAGCAGGGTGACAACCGCAACATCACGGGCCGCAACCCAGTCGGACACAGATTGCAGCTCGACCGTGTCAATCATGGCGCGCGCGGCGTCTTCGGCCAGAGGGCGGGGCAGTTTCTTGGTGAATTTGGGCGCGCGGGTCGACAGAACGGCGGTGGGTTCAAACCCCTCTCGCTCGGCCAGCCAACGATAGAAGCTTTTGACAGCAGAAAGCTTGCGCGCCAGGGATCGCGCGCCAATATCCCCGTTGCGCTGATCCGCCATCCAGGCGCGCATGTCCGCCACGGTGATCCGTTCCAGCGCCTTCAGCCCCTGCCGCTCCGCGTGATGCAGGGTCATGAAAGACAGGAACTCGGTGACATCGCCGCGATAGGCGGTTTGCGTGTTTTGCGACCGCCCCGCCAGCGCGCCCAGAGTGTCCAGCCAGTGCTGGAGCGCGTCGCGGCAGGCGGGTGAGATCAGGTTCACGACAGCCAGTGGCGCATCGAGCGTTCGAATACGCCGGAAAAGAAGGTTAAAAGATCGGTGCCGAGTTGCGGTGTGAAATGCCGCGGATCACGGGCCCCCATGACGATCATGCCCGGCAGGCGACCCGGACCGAGATCCAGCTTCAGGCAGGCTTCCGAGCGCAACTGATCCGCCAGCGCGCCGAAAACACGTCGGTTTGGCTGATGAGTTTCGCGCAAGGTCACGTCGCGGACAGGGCCGCCGCGACCGTTCGTCAGGTATTGGTTGATAAAGCCGGGCTCTGCGATCGTCAGAACGCCTCCAAGCCTGTCGACAGCAGGATCGTTCTGAACCACGGTGGTTTCCAGAACCAGCGTGATATGGTCAACCCGCAGGATATTCGCGACATCAGTGCCAAGGGCACGCAGGAAATCCTCGAATTCGACCGGTTCCAGCAGGCGCAAAATCGCGCGGTGAACCTGATTGGTGCCTGCAAGGTTTTCATAGGCCGCCGCGATGACCGAGCGGTGGGTATCTTCCAGCCGGTCCAATCGCGCCTCAAGCCGCTGCATGGCAATGCCGCGCAGATCGATCACATTATCACCCCGGGCGCGTTCGTTCGCGGCCACAAGGGCTTGCATCAGGTCCTTGTCGTCCAGAACGACGTCGGGCTCGGCCAGAATTGCCGCGCGGAGATTATCCTCGAGTTTGGGATTGCTGCTCATGTCCTGTCCGGTCTTTTTTTGTTGGGCGGCTTATAACATGCCGAACCGGATTTGCCTTGGGAAAAATGCACGCAAGAGTGGATTTCCCCGGATGCTGTGGCGGATAGGCTCCCGCCTGCCACGCCTGATCGCAGATCAGGCTTTGGGCCGTTGGGCCGGGCGCGGCGCCTGATGGCGCCGCGCGGTTGCAAACCAGATCAGAGGATTTTCTGACCGGTTTTGGCCCAGTCTGCCAGAAAGGTTTCCAGACCTTTGTCGGTCAGCGGGTGATCGGCCAGTTTCTTGATCACGGCTGGCGGCGCGGTGATGACATCGGCACCAATGCGGGCACTTTCGGTGACGTGGTTCACGGTGCGGATCGAAGCGGCCAGAATTTCGGTTTCGAACCCGTAATTGTCATAGACCTGACGGATGTCGGCGATCAGATCCATGCCATCCAGGTTGATATCGTCCAGACGGCCGATGAAGGGCGAAATGAAGGTCGCACCCGCTTTTGCAGCCAGAATCGCCTGATTGGTCGAAAAGCACAGGGTGACGTTGACCATCTGTCCTTCGTCGCTGAGCGTCTTGCAGGTTTTCAGACCGGCCCATGTCAGCGGAACCTTCACGGCGATATTCGGGGCAATCTTGGCCAGCTTGCGGCCCTCGGCGATCATGTCATCAGCTTCGGTGGCGACAACTTCGGCGGAAACGGGACCGTCGACCAGATCGCAGATCTCTTTGGTCACTTCCAGAATGTCGCGGCCTGATTTCAGAATCAGCGAGGGGTTGGTGGTCACGCCGTCCACCATGCCCAGGTCGTTCAGTTCAGCGATGGCGTCGATCTCGGCAGTGTCTACGAAGAATTTCATGAGGGCAGTCCTTTGATGGGTTGGCCTTGGTCGCGGATGGCTTTACCTCAAAGAGAGCCATGCTGGAACCCCCTGCAAAGGATATGCTGTGAGCGCTAACGGATTTTTCGACGAGGGAGAGCTGATTGCGGTGCTGACAACGCAGCCGCTGGACCGGACGTTGGATTACAAAGCGCCGGAAGGAGGATGCTTTCTGGGTGCGTTTGTCGAGGTGCCACTTGGTCCGCGCAAGGTGTTGGGGGTTGTCTGGGGGCCGGGGCAGGGTGGATTCGATCTGAACAAGGCGCGGTCGGTGATCCGTGTGCTTGACGTTGCGCCCATGCGCGAGGAAATGCGGGCATTCCTCGGCAAGGTTGCCGACTACACCCTGACGCCAATGCCCGCGATGTTGCGATTGGCGACCCGCGCGCCGGGGCTGGGTGACCCACCGTCCATGCGCAAAATCTATCGTTTGGGAGCTTCCCTGCCAGACCGGATGACCGACGCCAGAACCCGTGTACTTGACGTGTTGCGCGACTATGGTGGGCTGGCATTTACATTAAAGGAACTGGCGGAACAGGCCGGGGTAACTTCGTCCGTTGTCAAAGGCTTGGTCAAGCAAGGCGCGGTTCGTGAAGAAGACAGCCCGCGCGACCTGCCGTTTCCACGTCTTGATCCCGACTTACCGGGAAAAGTTCTGACCGAAGATCAGGCAAGTGCGGTTGCGCAGCTTCGCGCCGGGCAACGGACGGGGAAATACGGAACGACGCTGCTGAAAGGCGTGACGGGTTCCGGCAAGACCGAAGTCTATCTGGAGGCCGTGGCCGAAGCGCTGCGCATGGGGCGGCAGGCGCTTGTCCTTTTGCCGGAAATTGCGCTGACCGCAGAGTTCCTGACACGGGTTGAGGCGCGGTTTGGCGCGCGCCCTGCCGAGTGGCATTCGGGCGCGACCATGACTGAACGCAGGCGGGTCTGGCGGATGGTTGGGCAGGGGGAAGCTCAACTGGTTGTTGGCGCGCGGTCAGCCCTGTTTCTGCCATTTCGCGATCTGGGGCTGGTCGTGGTGGATGAGGAACACGACACCTCGTACAAACAGGAAGACGGGGTGCATTACAGCGCGCGAGACATGGCGGTCCTGCGGTCGGCCATCTGCGGCGCGCGGGTGATTCTGGCCAGCGCAACCCCCTCGCTGGAAAGCTGGGCGAATGCCGAGGCAGGTAAATATGATCGGATCGACCTGACTTCGCGTTTCGGCGCGGCGGTATTGCCCGAGATGAAGCCCATCGACATGCGGGCCGAACAGATGCAGGCCGGAACGTGGATATCTCCGGCTTTGCGGCAAGCGGTGCAGCAGCGGATCGAGAAAGGCGAACAGTCGCTGCTGTTCATAAACCGCCGTGGCTATGCGCCGGTTACCCTGTGCCGTGCGTGCGGAGAACAGATCGCCTGCGACCATTGCGACGCGCGCATGGTGGAACACAGGTTCCTGAAGCGTTTGATGTGCCACCAATGCGGTGAGACCAAGCCGATGCCCGAGATCTGCCCTTCTTGCGGGGTCAAGGGCAAGCTGGCCCCGGTGGGGCCGGGCATTGAGCGTTTGGCCGAAGAGGCCGAGGCGACCTTCCCCGAGGCCAAGATTGCCATGCTGAGTTCTGATCTGTTCGGCTCAGCCCGGGCACTAAAGGCCAAGATCGAAGAGATTGCGGCAGGGGATGCCGATATCGTCATCGGAACGCAGTTGGTGGCCAAGGGGCATAACTTTCCCAAGCTGACATTGGTGGGGGTAATCGATGCGGATCTCAGCCTGCATGGCGCAGACCTGAGGGCCGCTGAACGAACATTTCAGCTGATGCGACAGGTTGCGGGGCGTGCCGGTCGGGCTGAAAAACCAGGGCAGGCGCTGTTACAGACTTTTCAGCCGGAACATCCGGTGATCCGGGCGATTCTGTCGGGTGATGAGGAAGGGTTCTGGAAAGCTGAGGCAGCGGGTCGGCAAGCGGCCGGTGTGCCGCCCTATGGTCGCATGGCCGGGATCGTGTTGTCGGGGCCCGAGGTCGGCCCGGTTTTCGATATCGGCAATGCAATGGCCCGCAACGATGCGCCCTTGCGCGCGATCGATGCTCAGGTCTTTGGCCCCGCGCCTGCACCCATTGCGCGTATACGCGGCCGCCACAGAGTGCGCTTGTTGGTGAAAGCCCCGAAAGGGGCGCCGATTCAGGATGCCATTGCCCGCTGGATCGCCCCATTGCGTCTCAAGGGTGATATTCGCCTGACCGTCGATATCGACCCACAAAGTTTTTACTGACCTCTGCATCTGTGCAGGGTGATTGTGCGCAGACCGCTTCCCTCTCGCCAAAGCAGTGAAATGGGCGTAGAGGACTCTCATGCTGAAACCCATGCCCCTTGCCGAGGCGCAGAGCCTTCCGTTCTGGCGTCGTCCTGTCACGCTTCTGTTCGTGATGGCCTTGACCATGCCCATCGCGTTCAACGCGTGGAGCGCGCTGTTGAACAACTTCGTCATTGAGGCAGCGAATTTCGACGGGGCCGATATCGGCCTGCTGCACACGGTGCGCGAGATTCCGGGCTTTCTGGCGGTCGGCGTGATTGCCGTCATCATTTTCATTCGCGAGCAGGTGCTGGCCATGATCTCGCTGATGATGCTTGGGATCGCAACAGCTTTGACGGCCTGGTTCCCAAGCCTTGGCGGATTGTTGTTCGTGACCTTGTTCAGTTCAATCGGGTTTCACTACTATGAGACTGTGAACCAGTCGCTTCAGCTGCAATGGCTTCCCAAGGATCGCGCACCGCAGGTATTGGGGTGGCTGGTCGCTATGGGCTCGGCAGCAACGATGGTGGTGTACGGGCTGATCGTTCTGACCTGGGAGCGGTTCGATCTGTCCTACAACTTTGTCTTCATGGCTGCTGGCGGTGCAACAGCTTTGCTGGCCCTGTTTTGCCTGTTCGCCTTCCCGCAATTCGATGCCCCCACACCGCAAACAAAGAAACTGATCGTACGCCGTCGATACTGGTTGTATTACGCGCTGCAATTCATGGCGGGTGCGCGGCGACAGATTTTTGTCGTGTTTGCCGGGTTCATGATGGTTGAGAAGTTCGGCTTTGAAGTGCATGAGCTGACCAGCCTGTATTTGATCAACCTGATGATCAACATGATGGTTGCTCCGTTGCTGGGTAAAGCGGTGGCCAGGTTTGGCGAACGGCGTACGTTGATCTTTGAATATACCGGTCTGGCAGTCGTGTTCGCGGCCTATGGTGGCATCTACTGGTTTGGCTGGGGCGTGCTGTTGGCGGCGACACTCTATGTCATCGACCATGTGCTGTTCGCGCTGGCGCTTGCACTGAAAACCTATTTTCAGAAAATCGCCGATCCGGCGGATATTGCGCCAACTGCCGCAGTCGCGTTCACGATCAACCATATCGCCGCGGTTTTCTTGCCCGCGTTGCTGGGTTTGCTCTGGGTCGTGTCGCCAGGTGCTGTGTTTGGCCTTGCGGCGGCGATGGCGGTCGTTTCTCTGCTGTTGTCCCTGCTGGTTCCGCGCCACCCGGAACCGGGCAATGAGACCGTCCTGAGCAAATACGCGCCAGCCCCGGCGGAATAGGCCGCAAAGCTTGACGTTGGCGACGCACCGTCCTACGCGCAGTGCCAACTGACACAGGAGTTCCGGATGCCCACATTCACTGCGCTGACCACGCTGACAGGTAAGAAAGCCGCCGAAGGTCTGGGCGAAGCGATGGAGCGTCTGGAGCCTGAACCCACTGGCGTCGGTGTGTTCGAGGTCGAAGACGGCTCGGGCCTGTGGGAAGTGGGTGGATACTTCACCGAAACCCCGGACGAGACCGCATTGGCTGTTTTGGCAGTTGCTTTTGAAGCCAAACCATTTGTTGTGTCGGAATTGCCTGAAACCGATTGGGTGGCCCATGTCCGGCGCGAGCTTGCCCCGGTTCAGGCGGGCCGCTTTTTTGTTTATGGCAGCCACGATGCCGACAAGCTGCCCGACGGTCGCATTCCATTGCTGATCGAGGCGGCAATGGCCTTTGGCACCGGACATCATGGCACCACGCTGGGATGTCTGAAAGCTCTGGACCGGTTGTTGGATGAAGGGTTCAGTGCCTCGAAAGTAGCGGATATCGGTTGCGGCACGGCGGTTCTGGCCATGGCCGCAGCCCGGGTATGGGACGGCGATTTCATTGCCAGCGATATCGACGAGGTGGCCGTTGAGGTGGCCGAAGCCAACCTGAAGGCAAACGGTATGTCCGGCACGGTTCAGTGTGTTGAAGCCGCAGGTTTCGACCATCCCGACCTCAAGGCGCACGCGCCATACGATCTGATCTTTGCCAATATCCTCAAAGGGCCTTTGGTGGCTTTGTCACCCGAAATGGCAGCGAATCTCCGCCCAGGTGGGCACGCGATCCTGTCGGGAATCCTTAACGAACAGGCCGATGACGTGGTCTTCGTTTATTCACAAAACGGGTTCAATCAGACCTATAGGGCCGAGATTGGTGAGTGGACGACCCTAATTTTAACCAAACAGGGCGCGAATTAGGCCATTTGCAGGAGTTTTATAGGTTTTTGCCACGTTTTTGTCGCAATCTCTTTTTACCGTTTTCTGAATGAAGTCGAGGGGGGCGGTTTTTTGGAGGCTGCCATGACGGGTAAACAACTGGAGTTCGATCAGCGCGTAAGTCGCCTGAACAAGAAACACCAAAAAATGAGCCGTGGCTATCGCGCGACGATGCGCAAGGATGGCCTGGTGGTAATGAAGCCGCAGCGGGTGAGCTCGGCGGTGCCAGCAAAGGTACTGTTGCTTACGCTTGTGGGTTTCTTCGCCTTCAAAGCATTTCTTTTGTCCCACCTTGGCCCGACTGGCTATCAATATCGGATCGACAGCCTGAACGAAGGAACGCCGGTCGAAAAAGCCGGTGCCTGGGTGATGCAAATCGATCCTGTGTCGCAAGCCCTCGCCGCTCAGCTGAACAAAGTTTTCTACTAATCCGCTCCCTCGGATTAAAAAAACACCGCGTACCCTTATGGTGCGCGGTGTTTTTGTGTGCCCCTCAAGGGAGGAGGAAGGGGCAAATAAGCGTAGTGGCCGGTTCTTAGCGGCGACCTTCGGCGATGGAGTCGATGTCACCACGGCACAGGCCGATATCATCCAGTTCGCGGTCGGTCAGACCGGTCAGCGCGTTGCGGGTTACGCGGGCGTCATTCCATTCAACTGCGGCGTTAACGGCCGATACGAAAAATGCGCCGATACGGCCAACAAGGCCGAACGAGCCAGTGGTAGCGACGCGGGTTGTGTCCAGTGCAGCCATATCCTGTTTCCTTCTGGTTAGTGTTCACATTGCATTTCTGCGATCTGCCGGGCATCTAGTGCTGTAACTTCGTCCGCACAAGTTCAGTTTTTGCATGTGTCCTATGCGTTTTCTGCAAGGCTTCACGAAGCTGTAACCCCCTTTAACAATTGGTGAAAAAGCCTTTGGGAAAGTGTCGAATTCAGACTTCACTGGGTCGCAAAACGCGCTCGAAGTCGCGCCTGAGACACGCGTGTCGTTTTTAGCCCTGGGGTCAATTCGCTTGGAAAATGTTCACGCTTCGTGCTAGGCGTTGAAAAAAGATCACACAACCCGAGCAGGCCGAGGCAAAATATGCGAATTCTGGGCATCGATCCGGGGCTTAGAACCCTGGGATGGGGCGTCATCGAATCAAATGGCAGCCGCCTGAGCCATGTGGCCAATGGATTGTGCAAATCGGATGGGGACGATCTGGGCGAGCGGCTGCTGTCGCTTCACAATCAGATTGTCGAAGTTATTGCGGATCACAGGCCCGATCAGGCCGCTATCGAACAGACATTCGTGAACAAGGACGGGGCCGGAACTCTCAAGCTTGGGCAAGCGCGTGGCGTGGCGTTGCTGACGCTGGCACAGGCTGGTCTGCCGGTGGGCGAATATGCCCCCAACCGGGTTAAAAAGACCGTGGTGGGTGTGGGCCATGCCGAGAAAGAGCAGGTTTTGCATATGGTCAAACTGCAATTGCCGGGTTGTTTGCCGAAAGGGGCCGACGCGGCGGATGCACTGGCGATTGCAATCTGCCACGCCTATTACGGAAAGACGCAACAAGCGCGTGTGAAAGAGGTGCGGGCATGATCGGCAAACTGACGGGGCGGCTGGATTACCGCGCGGCGGACCATGTGCTGATCGATGTCCGGGGCGTCGGCTATCTTGTCTATTGTTCCGACCGGACCTTGGCGGCGTTGCCGGGGGTGGGCGAGGCGGTCTCGATCTACACCGACATGGTTGTCCGCGAAGACCTGATGCAGCTTTACGGGTTTCTGTCGCTTGTCGAGAAAGAGTGGCACCGCCTGCTGTGCTCGGTCCAGGGGGTCGGCGCCAAGGTGTCGCTGGCGATCCTGAGTGCACTGGGGCCCGACGGTGTCAGTCGCGCAATTGCCCTTGGGGACTGGGGTGCGGTCAAGGCGGCCAAGGGCGTCGGGCCAAAAACCGCCCAGCGGATCGTGTTGGACCTCAAGGATAAGGCACCCGGCGTGATGGCCATGGGCGGCACGATTGCTCAGGCGATGGACGCGCCGGAACTCGAGGTTGTTGAATCGAATGACACTACGCCCGCGCCGAGACCTGTTTCGAAACCGCCATCGGGTGCCGCGGCCGCGTCTGCCGGGGCGTTGTCGGCGTTGGCCAACCTTGGATATGGGCCGTCCGAGGCGGCAGGTGCCGTGGCTGAAGCGGCTGCCAGTCAGCCGGATGCGGACGAGGCTGATCTGATCCGCGCGGCCCTCAGGCTGTTGGCTCCGAAAGGGTAAGTGAATGGTTGAAGCTGATCCCACCCTGCGCCCGGAACCCCTGCCGGAAGACAATGACCGCGCTTTGCGTCCTCAGGGGCTGGATGAATTCATTGGTCAGGCTGAGGCGCGCGCCAACTTGCGCATCTTTATCCAGTCTGCCCGGCAACGCGGCGAGGCGATGGACCACACCTTGTTTCACGGACCTCCGGGGTTGGGTAAGACGACCCTCGCGCAGATCATGGCGCGTGAATTGGGGGTGAACTTCCGCATGACCTCGGGCCCGGTTCTGGCCAAGGCGGGGGATCTGGCGGCGATCCTGACCAATCTTGAATCGCGTGACGTGCTGTTCATTGATGAGATTCACAGGCTCAACCCGGCGGTGGAAGAAGTGCTGTACCCGGCGATGGAAGATTTCGAGCTGGATCTTGTTATTGGTGAAGGTCCTGCTGCGCGCACCGTTCGGATCGAATTGCAGCCATTCACGCTGGTGGGGGCCACCACGCGGATGGGTCTGCTGACAACGCCTTTGCGTGACCGGTTTGGTATCCCGACCCGGCTTCAGTTCTACACGGTCGATGAATTGCACGAAATCGTTACCCGGAACGCGCGGAAACTGGGCGCGCCCGCGGATAACGATGGTGCGCGCGAAATCGCACGCCGGTCGCGCGGAACGCCGCGTATCGCCGGGCGATTGCTGAGACGCGTTGTGGATTTCGCCATTGTCGAAGGGGACGGGCGGATCACACGGGACCTAGCCGATGGTGCCTTGACCCGTCTCGGCGTCGATAATCTGGGTCTTGATGGTGCAGACCGGCGGTATCTGAAGCTGATTGCCGAAAACTATGCGGGCGGCCCGGTGGGGATTGAAACCCTGTCTGCCGCGCTGTCCGAAAGCCGCGACTCGCTTGAGGAAGTGATTGAGCCGTATTTGCTGCAACAGGGGCTGATCCAACGTACTCCGCGTGGGCGGATGTTGGCGCAGAAGGCGTGGACGCATCTTGGGATGGCCGCGCCCAAGCGGCAAAGTGATCTGTTCGGTTGAAGCCAGCGCGCTTAGATTTTATGCCTTTCGGCGAGAGTATTTTTAAAAAAGATGAAGGGCTGGCGGTGACACCGGAAGAAATTGAAGCGCTGTTCACACGCGAAAGCGGCGAGTTTCTGTTTGCGCGTTGGGGGCGGCCAATTGTTCCGATCGTTTTCGGCGTCGAAGACGAGACGCTGGCCACCGTAAAGGGGGCTTTCGAAGCTGTTGTCACGCTGGCCGTTCACCAAATGGCCGAGACGGACCCTGAGCTTGGCGCGAACTGCATGGTTTTCTTTTTCCGGGACTGGCAGGAACTGCTGGAGGTACCGGACCTTGATCGCTTGATCCCGGATCTGGAACCTTTGGTTGCACGGCTGGTCGCGGCAGATGCAAACCAGTACCGCATTTTCCGGTTCGAAGAAGATGGCGCGATCCGCGCGGCGTTTGTTTTTCTGCGCATGGACAAGGAATTGTCCAAGGTTCCGGCGGAAACCCTTGCGCTCAATCAGGTCGTGCAGACCATCTTGCTCTGGTCGGACACTGCATTTCGCAATCAATCGCCACTGGCAATCGCAGGTAAGGCGACGATCCTGCGTCCCGACATCGCGGCCTTGATCCGGGCGGCCTATGATCCGGTTTTGCCACGGGCGGCACAGGATGCCTCGCACGCGTTAAGGCTGTTTGCCCGACTGGAGGCGTTGCAATGAAACACACCTACCCCATCCGCGTGTATTATGAAGACACCGACATGGGTGGGGTTGTCTATTACGCGAACTACCTGCGCTATATCGAACGCGCGCGCTCGGACTGGGTGCGTAATCTGGGCAATGACCAAAACGCTATGCGGGACGAGGGCATTGTTTGGGTCGTGCGGCGGGTCGAGGCCGAGTATCTGGCGCCTGCAAGGTTTGATGATGAATTGATCGTTGAAACCGAGGTCACCGAAATCTCGGGCGTGCGTCTGACTATGGCGCAGCTTGTTCGTCGCGGTGAGACCGAAATATTTCGTGCATCTGTCACGGCCGTTTGCATCAATAAAGCGGGCAAGCCGATCCGATTGCCGGCAGAGATTCGCGCATTGATGTAACAATTTGCGGACCATGGGTGGTTCTGTTGGCTTTTCATGACCAACTGAGATAGCGTTTGGCAAAACAAGGCCAAACGAACGGCCATCAGGCAAAACAAAGAGCAGGTTCATGGAAGCTGAAACGCTGGCGCTGGCGCAGGAGATCGACTTCTCCATGTGGGGGCTGTTTGCCCGTGCGACCTTTATCGTCAAACTGGTGATGCTGGTACTTACCGGCGCATCCATCTGGTCCTGGGGGATCATCATTCAGAAGCTGATCAACTATCGCGCGGCCCGACGCGAGGCGCAGGTTTTTGATGAAAGCTTCTGGTCGGGCAACCCGTTGGATGAGTTGTTCGAGCAGATCGGAACCCAGCCGGATGGCAGCTCGGAAAAAATCTTTGCATCAGGTATGATCGAATGGCGCAGGTCGCATCGCAATGATGGCGGGCTGATTGCCGGGGCAACCGCGCGGATCGACCGGTCGATGGATGTCGCCATCGCGAAAGAGGCGGAAAACCTGCAAAAAGGGCTTCCCATTCTGGCGACCGTTGGCTCCACGGCTCCGTTTATCGGGCTGTTTGGCACCGTTTGGGGCATCATGAATGCATTCATCGAGATTGCCGAACAGCAAAACACCAACCTTGCCGTTGTGGCCCCCGGTATTGCCGAGGCGTTGATGGCGACAGGGTTGGGCCTTTTGGCGGCGATCCCGGCGGTGATTTTCTATAACAAACTCAGCGCTGATAGTGACCGGATCGTTGGCGGCTATGAAGCCTTTGCGGATGAATTCGCAACCATCCTGTCGCGCCAGTTGGACAGCTGACGATGGGCGCTGCGATCCAGCAATCTTCGAACGGCAATGGGCGCAGGCGTGGTCGGCGTCGCGGTCGCGCGCAGCCGATGGCCGAGATCAATGTGACGCCATTCGTGGATGTCATGCTGGTGTTGCTGATCATCTTCATGGTGGCCGCGCCATTGCTGACGGTTGGTGTTCCGGTCGATCTGCCCAAGACCGCCGCCAGCGCGCTGCCCGGCGACAATGAAGAGCCTTTGACCGTGACCCTGACCGCAGACGGCCGCGTGCAGATCCAGACCACCGATGTGTTGCGCGAAGAATTGATTGGCAAGCTGCGTGCCATTGCGGCAGAGCGGAGCAGTGACCGGGTTTTCCTGCGGGCCGATGGCGCAATCCCTTACGCACAGGTGATGCAGGTCATGGGTGCGCTGAACGCGGGCGGGTTTTCCAACGTTGGCCTTGTGACCGATACCGGCGGGCCGACGCTGGATGAAGGTGGAGAGTGAGGTCGCACGGTGGATACCGGCACCAAGATTTCAGCGATTGCGCATGTCAGCCTGATCGGATGGGCGATGTTCGGCGGTACCTTCCGGTCCGAACCGTTGCCGATGGCTGTGCAGGATGTCTCAGTGATCACTGCTGAACAATTCGCGGCCATGACAGCCCAGCGGGATGCGCCGGAACTCCCCGAAGTGCCGACCGCGTTGCAGCAACCGCACGAGCCGGAGGCTGTGACCAAGCCGCCGGAACCCAAGATTGACGAACAGCCCCGCCCTGAACCTGTTGCACCGGCTGAACCAGAACCAGAACCAGAGCCCATCATCGTGGAAGCGACGCCAGAACCCGAGGTTCCTGACGAGCCTCCGGTTCTGACTGAACCTCAGGTCGAACCTGTTGCACAGCCTGCGCCGACCGGTCCGGAGGCACAGCCGCGCCCATCAGACCGAGTCGCGCCCGAGGCGATAGCTCCGCCACCGCCCGAGGCAAAGCCTGATGATTTTGAAACGCCTCCGGTATCCCTGGATGAAGGCGCAGAGGTTCAGCAAGAACAACAGGATCGGACCGCGCCGCAAGAGGCAGCCCCGGAGATTGTGACCGAGGCCGAGGAAGCCAAGGAACAGTCGCCCCTGACATCTCCGCGGCCGCGCGTGCGTCCAAACCGGCCAAACCCGCCACCCGAACCCGCTGTGGCCAAAACGCCTGAGGCGACCGCGGAACCGGAAAAACAAACCGATGAAACGGCAATCAACGACGCCCTGGCCGAAGCCTTGGGCAGCGGGTCCGAACCTTCTGGCCCACCGCTGACCAGCGGAGAGAAAGACGCGATGCGACTGGCTGTCTCTGGATGTTGGAATGTGGGTTCCTTGTCCACGGATGCGCTGAACACTGTGGTTGTTGTTGCGTTCTCACTGAACCGCGATGGTACGGTCGTCGGCGGCAGTGTTCGGATGCTGGACAGCTCTGGCGGCTCGGCAGGAGCCGTTAAACAGGCCTACGAGGCCGCGCGACGCGCTATTTTGCGCTGCGGGGCCAAAGGATATGATTTGCCTGCTGACAAATACGAACATTGGCAGGATGTTGAGATTACATTTAACCCCGAGAGGATGCGGATCAAATGATGAAGCTTCTGACCAGCCTCTTTGTCGGCCTGACACTGATGTCTGCGCCGGTTTATGCACAGAACGGGCCTTTGCGTCTGGAACTGGATGAGGGGATTATCGAACCCTTGCCCTTTGCCGTTCCGAATTTTGTGCCGGACAGTCCGGCCGCAGCACAGTTCGCGCAGGATATCTCGCGCGTGGTGGCGGCTGACCTGACCGGGACCGGGTTGTTCCGCGAAATCTCCTCGGATGCGTTCATCAGCCGGGTCAGCAGCTTCGAAGCTCCGGTTCAGTTTGCGGATTGGAAGGCGATCAACGCTGACGCGCTGATCACGGGCGCTGTCAATGTGTCCGGTCAGAAACTGACGGTTCGGTTCCGGGTGTGGGATGTGTTTTCGGGTCAGGAACTGGGCAATGGCCTTCAACTGGCAGGTACCACAGACGGGTGGCGACGCATGGCGCATAAGGTGGCCGATCAGGTCTATAGCCGGATCACAGGTGAAGGCGGTTATTTTGACAGCCGCGTTGCCTTTGTTTCGGAAAGCGGGCCGAAGGACCAGCGCCTGAAGCGCTTAGCGATCATGGATTACGATGGCGCGAATGTGCAGTACATGACTGACAGCGCCGCAATCGTTCTGGCGCCCCGGTTCTCGCCCACCGGTGACCGGCTGCTTTATACAAGTTATGAAAGCGGCAGCCCGCGCATATACGTGACTGAAGTCGGGCGCCCGAAACCGCGGGAACTGAAGACGCAGGACGGGACGATGAGCTTTTCGCCACGGTTCTCGCCGGATGGCCGGTCGATTGTCTATTCGCTGATTCAGGGCGGCAATACCGACCTGTGGAAGATGGATATCGCCTCGGGGCAAAGTACGCGCCTGACCAACACGCCTGCAATTGAAACGGCCCCCAGCTATTCACCTGATGGCAGCCGGATCGTCTTTGAAAGCGACCGCTCCGGCACGCCGCAATTGTACGTGATGGCAGCAAACGGTGGCGAGGCCACGCGGATCAGCTTTGGCGCGGGCCGCTATGGTACCCCGGTCTGGTCACCGCGCGGCGACCTGATCGCCTTTACCAAGCAGAACCAGGGCCGGTTCCATATCGGCGTGATGCGCATCGACGGGTCAGAAGAACGTTTGCTGACAGCCTCTTTCCTGGATGAAGGCCCCACGTGGTCGCCCAATGGCCGGGTCATCATGTTTACCCGCGAAACGCAGGGGGCCAGTGGTAGGGCATCGCTTTACTCGGTGGATATCTCGGGCAGGAACCTGCGCCCGGTACGTACACCGGACGGCGGCAGCGATCCGTCCTGGGGTCCATTGCAGAATTGATCGCAGCAAAGTTCACAACAAATCGTCCCTGTGGTAGACAGGCGGCAATAAACATAACACGAGGCACCTGAAATGAACGTATTGAGCAAAGTTCTGGCGCTGGGCGCGCTGAGTGTGATCACCGCCTGCACAAACAATGACCCCTCTGCCTTGGGTGGCGGTAGTGGCAGTGGCGTAGGATCCATTGTCCCCGGATCACCGAGTGATCCACGCTCACCCGCGTATTTCCAGCAAACGGTCGGGGACCGTGTCCTGTTTGCCGTTGACCAGTCGACGCTGTCGCCCGAGGCGCAAACGGTGTTGCAGGGGCAGGCGGACTGGCTGCTGGCCAATCCGGATTTTGTCGCAACGATCGAAGGTCACGCTGATGAGCAGGGCACGCGGGAATACAACCTTGCACTGGGCGCACGCCGGGCGAACGCTGCGCGTGAGTACCTAATTTCGCGGGGCGTCGCGGGCAGCCGCCTGAACACCGTGAGCTATGGCAAGGAACGCCCGATCGAGATTTGCAGCACCGAGGAATGTTATTCCAAGAACCGTCGTGCAGTAACGGTTCTGACCGGGTCAACTCTGGGGTAAGATGATGCGCATTGCAGGATGGGTTTTGGCGGTGGTTGTGGCGACGGCTGGTGTTGCACAGGCACAGGATCAACAAACCCTTGCGGATATCCGTCAGGAACTGACGGTGCTACACGTGGAGATTCAGCGTTTGAAGCGCGAGTTTTCCACTACGGGTTCGCCCGCACCAAACCTGTCCGGCAGTTCGGTCCTTGAACGGGTGGATGCCATCGAGGCCGAATTGCAGCGCCTGACCCGCCAGACCGAGCAATTGAACCAGCGGGTGCAGAACATTGTCACTGACGGCACCAACCGAATCGGTGACCTTGAGTTCAGGCTGGTTGAACTGGAAGGCGGCGATTTGTCGACGTTGGGTGAGACCTCGACACTTGGTGGTGACACGGCCACTGTCATAACCGGGCCAACAAGTATCGAAACGCCAACGGCAACTGATCATGGTGAACTGGCCATAGGTGAACGCGCTGATTTTGACGCAGCCTCGCAAGCGTTGGCCGATGGCGATTTCCAGACTGCTGCCACGTTGTTTGCGCAGTTTGAAACAAGCTATCCCGGCAGTCCGCTGGCGCCCGAAGCCAACCTGAAACGCGGTCATGCCCTAGAAGGGATTGGCGACACACGCGAAGCGGCCCGGGCATTTCTGGCCAGCTTCACGGGTGATTCCGAGGGCGCGTTTGCACCCGAGGCGCTGTACGAACTGGGCGCGGCGCTTGGCCGTTTGGGACAGACCGATCAGGCCTGCATCACGCTTAATGAGGTCGGAGTACGCTTTCCTTCTGCGCCAGAGTTTTCGAACGCCACGCAGGAGATGACCGCGTTGGGATGTACTTGAGCCATCACTCCGGCAAACTACTTGCAGACCTTCGCGCCCGGCTACCCGAAACACTTCCGCGCAAGTTGGGGATTGCCGTTTCGGGAGGCGGGGATTCCGTCGCCTTGATGCATCTTTTGCATCAGGTGGCGCAGGATGAGGCCATCACCCTTTTCGTTGCCACGGTCGACCACGGGTTGCGACCCGAATCCGCGCGCGAGGCCGAAACGGTATCCCGGCAGGCTGCTGCGTTGGGGATGTCTCATGATACGCTGCGTTGGTCGGAATGGGACGGAACCGGCAACTTGCAGGACCGGGCACGTCAGGCGCGGTATGATTTATTATCCGAATGGGCAAAGGGCCGCGGAATCGATGCCATTGCGTTGGGCCACACCGCAGATGATCAGGCGGAAACACTGTTGATGCGGCTGGGCCGATCATCCGGGGTCACGGGCCTGTCCGGCATGTCGGCTATTCGGAAACAGCGGGGTCTGACGTTGCTGCGTCCGATGCTGGGGATCACCCGTGAACAGCTGCGCACCCATCTGACTGAGACTGGCGTGGCATGGGTGGACGATCCTTCGAATCAGGATGCCCGTTTCGATCGGATCAAGGCGCGCGAAGCTTTGGGTGGGCTGGAACCTTTGGGAATTGATGCGCGTTCATTGTCCCGAGTGGCGGACAATCTGGCGCAGGCACACACGGCACTTGGCGTCTGTGCGCAAGAATCCGCAGGGTCCGTGGCGCAGGTCGATCAAAGTGACGTGAGGGTGAACCGGGCCGGATTTGCCGCGTTGCCCCTTGAGATTCGGCGTCGTGTCCTGCTGGGAATCCTCTCATGGATTGCCGGGTCGGGTTATCCCCCGCGTCAGGCGGCAGTGGATCGGGCGATGGATGCAGTTGCGAATGGGCAACCGGCGTCAGTGGGCGGTTGTCTGATTGTTCCACAAGGCGGGAGTGTTTGGATTTGCAGGGAATTTAATGCCGTGAAATCTCAGATGGCGGCGCCCGGTGCTGTGTGGGATGGCAAATGGCGGGTCAGTGGACCCGCAACAATGGGCGCAGAAATCCGTGCTTTGGGGGGTGAGGGGTTGCAACAGGTGCCCGAGTGGCGTGCAACCGGACGTCCCAGGATAGCTTTGACGGCGACGCCTGCGGTTTGGAATGCGGACAGGGTGCTGGCCGCCCCGCTTGCGGGTCTTGCGAATGGTTGGCAGGCTAGGCTTGCGTCAGATTGGCCCGAGTTCCACGCATCTTTTTTATCGCATTGAACATACGACAATCCTCTCTATTTTAAGAGGTAACTTGGCAGCGTCTCACCTGCCGGAACTTTTAGGAGAATTTCCTTGGGCAACGCTCGCAATATCGCGTTTTGGGTCGTTTTGTTCCTGCTCATTCTTGCACTGTTCAATCTGTTCAGTGGACCGGGCGGAACGCTTCAGAGCAACGAGAAAACCTATTCCGACTTTGTCGGTGCCGTCCAAAGCGGTGAAGTCAAGAACGTGACCCTGGATGGTGAACAGATTCGCTATACCATGCAAAGCGGTGCAAGCTATGTCACGATCAAACCCGGCGACGCCGAAGTGACCAAGCTTCTGATCGAGGAAAACATCCCCGTTCAGGCTGTAAAGCAACAGCAATCAGGGTTTCAGTCATTCCTGATCACGCTGCTGCCTTTCCTGTTACTGATCGGTGTCTGGGTCTATTTCATGAACCGGATGCAGGGCGGTGGCAAAGGTGGCGCGATGGGCTTTGGCAAATCCAAGGCCAAGATGCTGACTGAAAAGCATGGCCGCGTGACCTTTGACGATGTTGCCGGTATCGACGAGGCCAAGGAAGAGCTGGAGGAGATTGTCGAATTCCTGCGCAACCCGCAGAAGTTCAGCCGCCTTGGTGGCAAGATTCCCAAGGGCGCGCTGCTGGTTGGCCCTCCGGGTACCGGTAAGACGCTGTTGGCCCGTGCCATTGCGGGTGAGGCAGGCGTGCCGTTCTTCACCATCTCGGGTTCGGATTTTGTCGAAATGTTCGTTGGTGTCGGTGCGTCCCGCGTGCGCGACATGTTCGAGCAAGCGAAAAAGAATGCACCCTGTATCGTGTTTATCGACGAGATTGATGCTGTGGGCCGCCATCGTGGCGCCGGATATGGCGGTGGCAATGACGAGCGGGAACAAACGCTCAACCAGTTGCTGGTCGAAATGGACGGGTTTGAGGCCAACGAAGGTGTAATCATTCTGGCGGCGACAAACCGCAAGGACGTTTTGGACCCTGCGCTGCTGCGACCGGGCCGGTTCGACCGTCAGGTCACAGTCGGCAACCCGGACATCAAGGGCCGCGAGAAAATTCTGGGCGTTCACGCACGTAAGACGCCGCTGGGCCCGGATGTTGATCTGCGCATCATCGCGCGCGGTACGCCGGGCTTTTCGGGTGCGGATTTGGCCAACCTCGTGAACGAGGCTGCGTTGATGGCCGCGCGCGTGGGCCGTCGCTTTGTCACCATGGAAGATTTTGAAAACGCCAAGGACAAGGTGATGATGGGGGCCGAGCGC